>DASXMT010000321.1:0-1728 GCA_036495505.1 Acidimicrobiales bacterium
TGGCCGACAAGCACTCGGATCCGGCCGTGGTCTCCGTCGACGAGACGGGTCGCTTCGCCATCGCTGTGTGCGGCGGACACCTCGGCGGCGCCAATGAGCTGACCCGACGGGTGGCGGAACTCCTCGGCGCCACACCGGTGATCACCACCGCTACCGACGCAACCGGGTTGGCGGCCCTCGACCAGCTTCCCGGATTCGTAGCCTCGGGGGACATCGCCGGCGTCTCTGCCGCCCTTCTCGACGGACGGTCGCCGATCATCGACAATCCCTTGGAGTGGCCCCTCCCCGAGGGGCTCCCCGCCAGCGGGCCCGGACCCGAGCGCATCCTGGTCACCGACACCGGCATCGATCGGGTTTCTGGCCGCGGCGACGACGCCCGGTCACCGACCGTGCTGCTGCGACCGGCCTCCCTCGTGGTCGGCGTGGGTTCCTCGACCGGCGCCGAGAGCGACGAGGTGGTCGCCTTGGTGGCGACGACGCTGGCCGAAGCCGGTTTATCGGCTGACTCCCTCCAGGCGGTGGCCACCATCGATCGGCGACGGCACCATCCTGCCATCACCGGTCTCGGCCTTCCCGTCACTGCGTTCGGGGCCGAGAAGCTGGCCGCGATGGCTGTCCCCAACCCCAGCGACGCGGCGCGCCGAGCCGTCGGCACCGCCAGCGTGTGCGAGGCAGCTGCGCTCCTCGCTGCCGGAGACGGTGCCACCCTGGTGGTCGAGAAACAGACGTCGAAGAACGCCACCGTGGCCGTGGCCCGCCGTCGCCGTCCTCTGGGACGCGTCGTCCTGGTGGGGCTGGGCCCGGGCGGCGTCGCCCACCGGACCCCTGCTGCCGAACAGGCAGTTCGTCGAGCACACGTGGTCATCGGCTACGCCGCCTATGTCGACCAGTGCCAGGACCTGTTGGCCTCCCATCACCGGGTCATCCGCTCGCAGCTGGGTTCCGAGCTGGAGCGGGCGCGTGAGGCGCTGACCTTGGCCTCCACCGGGAAGTCCGTGGCCATGGTGTGCTCCGGCGATGCTGGCGTCTACGCCATGGCCTCCCCTGTCCTGGAGCTCACTGACGACCCGGCCTTCGCCGGCATCGTCGTCGACGTCGTCCCCGGCGTCACCGCCGGCTTGGCCACGTCGGCACTGCTCGGCGCTCCGCTCGGACACGACCATGTGCTGATCAGCCTCTCCGATCTCCTCACGCCGTGGGACCGCATCGAGGCCCGGCTGCGTGCCGCCGCCGAGTCGGATCTCGTGGTCGTCCTCTACAACCCTCGTTCCGAGCGCCGTACCTGGCAACTGGGGAAAGCGCTGGGCATCTTGGCTGGTGGGCGACCACCCACGACCCCGGTGGGCATAGTCACCGATGCCGGGCGTCAGGACCAACAGGTCATGATCACCAGCCTCGAAGAGCTCGATCCGGCCACGGTGACCATGACGACCTGCGTCATCGTCGGGTCGTCCACCACGTTGGTGCTCAACGACCGGATGGTGACCCCAAGGGGCTACCCACGATGATCCGTGAGCCTGGTGCTGCTTTGGTCGCTACGGCCTTACAGATTGCCGCCTTGGAGACTGCCGCCTTGCAGACTGCCGCCTTGGAGACTGCCGCCTTGGAACCTCCAGCCCCCAGTGTCTTTTCTGGAATCTCCCGGGCGGCGAAAAGCGGTCACGGTCTCCCTACGATTCGCCCAAACACGGGATCTTCCGGATACAACTCGTCGCACACGGAGCTCAG
>DASXMT010000322.1:0-2668 GCA_036495505.1 Acidimicrobiales bacterium
CGAGAACTCGACCGAGCAGGTGGCCCGGGCGTTCTGCAACTGGCTCTTGCCTCGGATCTGGGCGCAATTCCTCGATTCGGACGCCCCGGGGACCCGGCGGCACCCACCACAGCCAGCTGAACCAGGGTACGGGATCGTCACCGTGATCGAACCGTCAGACCGTCGTGGTGAAATGGGGCAATGACATCTCTCGGCCCGGCGGCCGACGCACATTCGGCGGCCGAATTCCATCCGGCCGTCGCCACCTGGTTCGCCCGGCGCTTTCCGGGGGGCCCGTCAGACCCGCAGCGAGAGGGCTGGCCACATATCCGTTCCGGTGTGGACACGCTGATCGCGGCCCCGACCGGCTCGGGCAAGACCCTGACCGGGTTCCTGGTGGCCATCGACTCCCTGTACCGGGCCTTCGAGGACGGACGCGACATCGGCCAAGCCACCTCGGTGGTCTACGTCTCCCCGTTGAAGGCCCTCGCCGTCGACATCCATCAGAACCTGGAGCAGCCGCTGGCCGAGATCGCCGCTGTCGCCGCGGAGCTCGGACTGGCCGCGCCCGACATCACCGTGGGCGTCCGAACGGGGGACACCCCGGCCGGTGCCCGAACCGCGATGGTGAGTCGTCCCCCGGCCCTACTGGTCACGACACCCGAGAGCCTGTACCTGTTGGTGACCGCGGGTCGCAGCCGCCGCACCCTGGGCCAGGTGAAGACGGTCATCGTCGACGAGATCCACGCCCTGGCCAGAGATAAGCGGGGGTCGCACCTGGCCTTGACCCTGGAGCGGCTTGACCATCTCCAGGTCGGCCCCAGGCCCCAGCGCATCGGGCTGTCCGCCACCCAGCGGCCCATCGAGCACGTTGCCCGGCTCTTGACCGGGGTCGGACCCGGTCGGGCCGCCGCCATCGTCGATTGCGGGCACGGGCGTCCATTGCGCGTGTCGTTGGGCCTCCCGGGCAGCGAGCTCAACGCGGTGGCGTCGACCGAGCAGTTCGGCGAGGTGGTGGACCTCATCGCCGACCACGTACGCCAGCACCGGACGACACTGGTCTTCGTCAACACCCGGCGCATGTCCGAGCGGCTGGCTCACCTCTTGGCCGAGCGACTGGGGACCGACGATGTGGCCGCGCACCACGGAAGCCTTTCCAAGGACCGACGGCTACGGGTCGAGGAGCGGCTGCGAGCCGGGGAGCTGCGGGCCCTGGTTGCTACCGCCTCGCTCGAGCTGGGCATCGACATCGGGCCGATCGAGTTGGTGTGCCAGGTCGGATCCCCCCGGAGCATCGCCACCTTCCTGCAACGGGTGGGCCGGTCCAATCACTCCCTGAGCGGTGTTCCCGAGGCGGTCCTCTACCCGCTGTCCCGTGACGAACTGGTCGAGTGTGCCGCCCTGCTTGCTGCGGTCCGAGCCGGCGATCTCGATGCCATCGTGTCGCCGGTGGCGCCCCTCGACATACTGGCCCAGCAGATCGTGGCCGAGGTGGCCGGCGGTGAGGAATGGGACGAACAGGAGCTGTACCGGCTGTGCCGTCAGGCCGCTCCCTATCAAGGGCTGACCCAAGAGCAGTTCGAGTCGGTGGTGGCACTGGCGTCAGACGGCATCGTCACCGGCCGCGGCCGGCGGATGGCCTATCTTCATCGGGACCGGGTCAATGGCGTGCTCCGGCCGCGCCGGGGGGCGCGGTTGGCTGCATTGACCAGCGGTGGCGCCATCGCCGAGGTGGGCGATTACCGGGTGCTCCTGGACCCGGACAACACCGTGGTGGGCACGGTAAACGAGGACTTCGCCATCGAGTCGATGGCCGGTGACGTCTTCTTGCTCGGCACCCACTCGTGGCGGGTGCGACGGGTCGAGGCGGGCGTGGTGCGAGTGGTGGATGCCGAGGGCATGCACCCTACGATCCCCTTTTGGCTCGGTGAGGCTCCGAGCCGCACCACCGAGCTGTCGGTCGCCGTCTCCGAGCTGCGCCGACGAACGGGTGCGGCGCTGGCCGAGTCGACCGATGACCCAGGGGCGGCCCGTCGCTACGTCGAGGAGGCCTGTGGCGTCACGGCCGACGTGTCCGAGCAGCTGGTGGGCTATCTGGCTGCCGGCCGGGAGGCGTTGGGCGTCGTCCCCAGCCAGCGGGACGTCGTCTACGAGCGCTTCTTCGACGAGGCCGGTGGGATGCAGCTGGTGATCCACGCGCCGTTCGGCGGCCGTATCAATAAAGGGCTCGGGCTCGCCCTGCGCAAGCGGTTCTGTGCCACGTTCGACTTCGAGCTCCAGGCGGCGGCCAGTGACGACGCCATCGTCCTCTCACTCGGTCCCCAGCACAGCTTTGTGCTCGAGGGCGTGCCCGGCTACCTCCGATCCGACAGCGTGTCCGCCGTGCTGTCCCAGGCCGTCCTGGCCTCACCCATGTTCGCCTCCCGGTGGCGGTGGAACCTCAACCGTGCTCTCGCCGTGCTGCGCTTTCGAGGTGGTCGGAAGAACCCGTTGCCCATCCAGCGGATGGAGGCCGACGATCTCATGGCCGCGGTGTTCCCCGCCCTCGCAGCCTGCCAGGAGAACACAGCGGGGGGCCCGGTGCCGATACCCGACCACGTACTCGTGCACCAGACCCTTGACGACTGCCTGCACGAGGCCATGGATGTGGACGGTGTGGTCGGCCTGATCCGGTCCATGGAACTGGGTA
>DASXMT010000323.1:0-4007 GCA_036495505.1 Acidimicrobiales bacterium
GGGCTGGCGCGGCCTGGCCCTGGGGGACTCCCAGAACCTGGCCGCCGATCCGTACATCGAGCTCACCCTGGCCGCGGCGGCCACCACCACCCTGGGCCTGGCCACCGCGGTGACCAATCCGATCACCCGACATCCTGCGGCCACAGCTACGGCCATCGCCACCGTGCAGGCCGAATCGGGCGGCCGCGCCGTGCTGGGGATCGGGCGGGGCGACTCGGCGCTGGCTCACATCGGGTTGGCGCCTGCTCCCGTGGCCATGTTCGAGGGGTACGTGGCCCAGGTGCAGGGCTACCTCCGGGGCGAGGAGGTCCCATTCGACACACCCGTGACCCGGGTCGGTGAGATCCGGCCGGCGGACGCCCTCCACATGGCCGGAGCTCCGACGGCCAGCCGGCTGCGATGGCTTCCCGAGGGACTGGCCAAGGTCCCCGTCGATGTCATGGCCACCGGACCGAAGGTGATCGCCGCGGCAGCGCGGGTGGCCGACCGTATGACCTTCGCCGTCGGCGCCGACTCCGGACGTCTGCGATGGGCCATGGACACGGCCGCCACCGCTCGGTCGGAAGCAGGCCTTCCTCGCGCCGACGCGCCGCCAGGCATCTTCCTCCCCGTTGTCGTCCATGAGGATCGGGCCACGGCCCGCCGCCTGATCTCAGGAGCAGTAGGGTCCTTCGCCCGATTTTCGGTCATGCACGGCACCGTGACCGGGCCGGTCAGCGACAGCGAGCGCAAGAGCCTCGAGGCCGTGCACTCCAGCTATGACATGAACAGCCACTTCCGAGACGGTTCACCCCAGTCACAGGCGCTCACCGAAGAGGTGATCGATGCCTTCGGCATCGCCGGGCCGCCGTCCTACTGCATCGACCGCCTGACCGAGATGGCCGAGCTCGGCGTGGGCCGCGTGGTCATCGCCCCGGGCGCTGCGGCCAGTGGCGGCACCCGCGACGAGCTCAGAGCAGCCCGTCGTCGATTGGTGGACGAGGTCCTGCCGGCAATGTCCTGAGTACGATTCGTGCAGGGTCGGCGGTCCGAAAGCGACGGGGTCCATGGACGATTCGATTGTGGTACACCAAGCCGACCGGGTTCGCCGGATCGTGCTCAACCGGCCGGACAAGCTGAACGCCATCACCACCACGATGTGGGGGCGCCTGTTCACCGAGATAGACACCGCTCTGGTCGACGACGGTGTGGGCGTGATCGTGATCAGTGGAGCGGGACGCGCCTTCTCGGCCGGTGCCGACATGAAGGAGGGAGGTGTCGACAATGCCGACGTCCTGCGGGCGCCGTCCGACATGTCCACCAACCGCGCCAAAGTGGCCGAGATCATGAGGCTGTGGGGGGCGCCCAAGCCGATCATCGCCCAGGTGCACGGCTACTGCATCGGCAGCGCCAACGACATCGTGGCCATCGCCGACCTGATCGTGTGCGGGGAGGGGGCGCAGTTCGGCATGCCCGAGGCCCGCCAGTTCGCACTGCCCCCCACCCTCGGGTTCTGGCCCTTCAGGATCGGCCTGGCCAAGACCAAAGAGCTGCTGTTCACCGGCCGGTTCGTCGGGGGACGAGAGGCAGCCGCCATCGGCCTGGCCGCCGATGTCGTGGCCGACGAGGCGTTGGAGGCCCATGTCGACGCCTTGGCGGCCACCATCGCCGAAGTGCCCTCGGATCGACTTGCCGTCATCAAGCAGGCCGCCAACTCCTGGTTCGAAGTACTCGGCCTGCCCCAGGCCGCGCTCCGGGGGGCCGAGTACCACGCCATCTACCATCAGGCCAGCGAGTGGGCGGCCCGGGGGGACGAACGGCCCACCGAGACGTCGTGACCGGCGACAGCGTCAGCAGGAACCAGCCGAAAGCCGAGAGTATGATGAGCGTGATCGGAGGACCATGGTGACCACCTCGACCGAGCCGGGACTTCGCATCGGCGAGCTCAGCGAAGACTGGAGCGGCGACGCACGGTTCTTCGAGTACTCCAAGGCGGCCAACCCGATCGGGTCGGGATTCACGTCGAGGCAACCGATCGAGACCTTCCCCGCTTCGCTGCACAAGGGTGGCGCCACCCGGGTGGTCCCCCTTGACCTATCCGCCGCCCTCGGCATCTCCGACGGACCGGCCACCAGCCCCGCCCTCCTGGCCAGCTTCATCCACATCCGCCCGGGCGAAAAGCTGGCGACGGCCCCGACGGCCACGTCCGAGCTCTATTACGTCCTGCGGGGCGATGGCATCTCGATCGTCAACGGCGAGCTGATCGACTGGATGGCCGGAGACTTCATCACGCTGCCGGCAGGCAGCCGGTCGAGCCACCACGCCGTCAGCGATGCCGCCCTGTACTGGGTCACCGACGAGCCGTTGCTGCGCTACCTGGGGGTCCGGCCCGACCAGCCCAAGTTCCGAGCGACCAAGTACGACGGCGAGACCGCTCGTGTGGAGCTGTCCAAGGCCCTCCACGCGCCACACGCAGCCGATCGCAGCCGGATCAGCGTCCTGCTGGCGAACGCCAACCAGGATCAAACCCTGACCATCACCCATGTCCTGTGGGCCATGTACGGCATCGTGCCGGCCCATTCGGCCCAGCGAGCACATCGCCACCAATCGGTCGCCCTGGACCTGTGTGCCGATTGCCCACCCGGGTGCTACACCCTCCTCGGGTCCCGCCTGGACGACCATGGCGACATCGTCGACCCCATCCGCGTCGACTGGGCCCCCGGGTCGGCGTTCACCACCCCTCCGGGAATGTGGCATGCCCACTACAACGAGTCCGATCAGGATGCTTGGATCATTCCCATCCAGGATGCCGGACTGCAGACCTACCTGCGCTCGCTCGACATTCGCTTCGCGCCCCCGGATGCTGCGGCTGAGAACGGTCACCGCAGCTGATCGGTACGTGCGGCACCATCGGGCCAGGATTGGGGATCGCATGGCGAAATTGACGAGAGGGTTCGCCGGACGTAGGCGAGCGGCGAGGGATGGCCGGCTCCCGCCGGGGCAGTACGACGTCGGAAAACAATGGCCCGTCCTGACCGCCGAGGTCACGCCCACCTTGTCCACCGACACGTGGTCCTTCACCATCGAAGGTCTGGTCGAAAAGAAGACCATGTGGACGTGGGACGAGATGCGATCGTTGCCGCCGTCCACCTATACGGGCGATATCCACTGCGTGACCACCTGGTCGAAGCTGGGCATCGCCTTTACCGGCGTGTCGATCGACACCCTGTTGCAGGCGGCAGGGCCGCTGGACAGCGCATCCCACGTCCTGGCCTTCACCCACACGGGTTACACCACCAACTTGCCCCTAGCCGATGTGACCGGCGGCCAGGCCTGGGTGGTCTGGGAGGTGGACGGTCAGCCCCTTCCCAGGGAGCACGGAGGCCCGGCCCGCCTGTTGGTTCCCCACCTCTATTTCTGGAAGAGCGCAAAATGGATCTCGGGTCTGGAGCTGCTCGACCACGACGAACCCGGGTTCTGGGAGCAGAACGGCTACCACAACCGGGGTGATCCCTGGCTCGAGCAGCGCTACCAAGGGGACTGACAGCATGATCGCCAAGGCGACTGACGACGCTGCCGCCACCACCAGGGTCGACGACATGACCACCCACAAGGCGGTTGACGACACGGCCGCCCCAGAAGGACCCGGCCCGTGGCAGTCGGCCACCATCGTGGCCGTCAAAGACGAGACTCCTACGGCGAAGAGCTTCCGCCTGGCGCTGGCTTCGCCCTCCCCCCGCCTCGCCGGCCAGCACTACCTGGTCCGCTTGACGGCACCCGACGGGTACACGGCAACGCGTTCGTACTCGGTGGCCTCGCCACCTGATGGGTCGGCCGAGCTCGAGCTCACCGTGGAGCGCCTGGAGGATGGCGAGGTCTCGACCTTTCTCCACGATGTGGCCGAGGTGGGCGACGAGATCGAGGTCCGTGGACCCATCGGCGGCTGGTTCGTCTGGACGGGCGAGACCGTGGCCACGCTGGTCGGAGGAGGGTCCGGCGTAGTTCCGCTCATGGCCATGCTGCGCCTG
>DASXMT010000324.1:0-8325 GCA_036495505.1 Acidimicrobiales bacterium
CTCAGCCGCGGCGGCTACCAGACGGCTGCCTGGGTCCGAGATCCCGGGCATACCCGCGTCACTGATTACGGCCACGGTCCGACCGGCGGCCACTTCCTCGAGGACCTGGGCGATGCGGTCGGCCTCGTTGTGCTCGTGCAACGACCGAAGTGTCGCCCCGGTGATCCCAGCGTGGGTCAGGAGCTTGCGGGAGTGCCGGGTGTCCTCGCAGTAGATGACCTGGGCGCCGGCCAACGTTTCCACCGCGCGGGGCGAGAGGTCGCCCAGGTTCCCTATGGGGGTGGCGACCAGGACGATGCTGCCTGTGCCGCTCCCCTCCTTGGCCTCGGTCCCCTCCTTGGCCTCGCTCCCCATGCTCACCACCTCTTCTTCTCGAGTCTCCCGACTCTCCGTCTCGAGTCTCCCGACTTCTCGAGTCTCCCGTCCTCGAGTCTCCCGCTCGGTCACCGCATCTCCAGCGTGTCGCCCACGGCCAGGCCCCACCGCTCGAATGATCCCGCTTCCCCTTCGATCACCAGCCGCGCCCGCGGGCACGGCATCCCCACCCGCCAGGGTCGCATCCGGCGCACGCGCACCACGACGAGATCCTCATCGCAGTAGGCGACGTCGAGCGGAAACCGCATGCCGAAGGTGTGCACGGCCCGTGTCCGCTCGAGCACCAGGGCGCCGCTGTAGCTGTCTCTGCCTTGCAGACCCTGGCCCAGGGGGAAGCCGGACCGGACGACTTCGGCCGCGGCCAGCACGTCGCCCCCTCGGAGCAGCCAGGTCATCGGCCGAGACGGTCCACTGGGGGCAACCTAGTCGAGTAGCATTGCCGAGCTATGTCGAAACGAACCAACAAGCGCAAGATCCGGGCCAATAAGAAGGCCAACCACGGCAAGAAGCCGAACTGCGGCAGGGGCTGAGCCCTCGCCGTACTCTCGAGCCTTCGGGTTCGAGCGATCCGACCGCTTGAGTCAGCCCTCTCGGGTCAGACGGCAGCTTCGGATGGCACCCATTTGACGTTGTACTCACGGAGCACGGTGTCGAGCTCTGTGGGCAGGTCGGTGATGATCCCGTCGACTCCCAGCTCGACGAGTTCCCGCATGTCCCGCTGGTTATCGATGGTCCAGACGTGGACGGCTATCCCGGCATGGTGGGCGGCTTCGATGAACGCTTCGTCGACGATCTCGAGCTGTCCTGTCCGACGCGGAACCTGCAGAGCCACGTGGCGCAGAACAGGAGGGGGCTCTCCGGCCGCCACAGCCTGGTAGAAGGTGGCCACGGACCGCGTGCCCGCCGAGGTGGGGATCTCGGGCGCATAGGTCGAGAAGGCATCGGTGGCGGAATCGAGGAACGACGCCACGATGACATCGTCGCGTCGGCCGAAGCGCCGGAGCATCGCAGCCAGGGCCTCCTCGTAGGGCTTCACCACCGGCGCCGTGCGTTTGATATCGAGGTTGAGGATCACGTCGGGAAACCGTTCGAGCACCTCTCCCAGCGTGGCAATTCGGAAGTCGGGGTCGTCTGGAGCTCGACCTCGGAAGGGGTACGTGCCGACGGGCTGGTCGTGGTCGACGTCCGACCCCGGCACCCACCAGTAGGAGTTGTCGAGCCTCCGGACCTCGGCCAACGTCATCGAGGCGATCTCACCGGTTCCGTCGGTGGTCCGATCCACGGAGGGGTCGTGGCTGACCACCAGGTGGCCGTCGGCGGTGGCGTGGACGTCCAACTCGATGGCGGTGGCGCCGGCGGCCAACGCGTTGCCTATGGCGTAGAGCGTGGACGAAGGCGCCTCCCATGCCCCTCCCTGGTGGGCATAAGCGATAATCCGGCGATCGAGCCAGGATGAAGGCGGCGGCGTCATCGCACCGTCCCCTGCTCGACGTGGTACACAACCAACGCCCGAGCCGGGCTCACGAAGACGTCAACAGAAGAACGGTAGCCTCTGCCGGGCAATGCTTGACCATGTATTCATTCAGCTCGTGACCTCGCTCAAGGAGTCTTTCGAGTCCGCCCTGCTCCAGCGCCAGGCGGTGGAAGAACGATTCCAAGTCGATGTGTTCCTCGGCGACGTCAGCTTCGAGACCTCCTACAGCCTCCCTGGGGAGCAACGCCCGGCGCGCATTCGCATGGACACCAGCCTGGACTGGCCGACATGGAGCCAGACGGCCTACCGCAGCTGGTCCATCGGCGAGGAGCCCGATGAGTTTCCCGAGGTGTTGGTCGAGATCGCGTTCCGGGCCCAGAACCTCGACGCGATACCGAAGCTCGATCCATTGTTGCGTGCACTCCCCGCCGACCTCTCCGTCTTCGGGGGTGACCCACTGAGCCGAAGTGCCCCCACCGTCGAGCAGGTGTTCAACGGTGATCCCCGAGGTCCGGAATGCGCGGTCGAAGTCAGCTACGAAGGGGCCTGCCCTCTGGACGAGGCCATCCTCGAGCACCCGGCGGAACTGGCCCAGGCCCTGGCACCACTCGGTCGTTCGGTGGCCTCGGTGTTGGTCCGCCTGGGGGACCTTCCCTTCGCCTTCCGTCCACCGGCGCCGGAAGACGCGAGCTGAGCGACCCGAACCGCTCAGGGCAACGCCACTGGGAGATGCGGGTGCATGCACCGGCTGCCTGTTTGACGCTCCAATCGGGAGCGACACCGCGAGAACCCGTCAGTGGAACAAGCCGGCAGCCAACGCCAGTGCCCGCAGGTCGGCCTCAGGACGGGCTCCGACATGGGCGATGACCTCGGCGGCGCAGACGCTACCCAGTCGGGCGCTCTCCTCGGGCTCGAGCCCGTTGGTCATCCCGTAGAGGAACCCGGCTGCGAACAGATCTCCGGCTCCGGTCGTGTCCACCACCTTCTCGACCGGTACGGCGGGCACGGCGACCGGGCCGCTGGCGGTGACCACGACACAGCCGGCTGCCCCTCTGGTCAATGCGGCCAGGACCCCGGTCTCCTCCACCGAGGACACCGCGGCGTCGAAGTCCCTCGCCCCGAACAGCAGCCTGATCTCCTCTTCGTTGGCGAACAGGATCTCGACGTCACCGTTCAAGAGGTCCAAGAACTCCTTTTGGTGGTTCTGCACGCAAAAGGGGTCCGACAAGGTGAGGGCGACGGCCGCGTTGTTGGCGTGAGCCAAGTCCATTGCCTCACGCATGGCCGCCTTGGCCGCGTCCTGGTCCCACAAATAGCCCTCGAAGTAGGCCACCTGGGTCGAAGAAAGCTGGCCGGCATGCAGGTCGACGGAAGCGAAGTCCGACGCCACCCCGAGGTGCGTCGCCATCGTCCGTTCGGCGTCCTCGGTGACGAGCACCAGACAGTGCCCGGTCACGCTCTGGCCCTCGACGGCTGGCGTGGGCCTGGGCTCGAAGGCAACGCCGATGGAGCGGATGTCGTGGGTGAAGGTCCGACCAAGCTCGTCGTCGGCCACCCGGCCCAAGAACGCAGCGCGGCCGCCCAACGCCGCCACCCCGGCGACGGTGTTGGCCGCGGATCCGCCCGACGCCTCGACAGTGGGCCCCATGGTGGCGTGGATGGCCTCGGAGCGCTCCAGGTCCACGACGGCCATCGTCCCCTTGACCAGATCCAGGCGCTCCAGGTCCTCCTCGGTGGCCGGCGCCAGCACGTCCACGAGGGCGTTGCCGATGGCAACCACGTCGAGCTCGGTGGCCGGCCGGGGCCGTGGCTGAATATCAACAGGTACGGCTTCTTGGTCGTTCTGCACGGTGCGACGGTAGCCTGCCGAAGATGAGCGCTCCCACCGACGACGATCCGACCACGTACCGCCTGCCGTACACGGTGGTGCCCAGCTGGTACCGCCTCACCCTCGTCCCCGACCTGGCCGCCGCCACCTTCGCCGGAGAGGTGTCAATCGACGTCACCGTGGCCGAAGCGGTGACCGACATCGTCTTGAACGCCGCCGAGCTGAGCATCGATTCGGCTGCCCTCACCCCGACCGAGGGCGCCGGCGGCGCCGGCGGCAAAACTGGCACCCTCGCGCCCTCCTCGATCACCCTCGATGCCGAGGAGGAACGGGTCACCCTTAGCTTTGCCCAGCCTGTCCCTACCGGTCTGGCCACCCTCCAGCTCGCCTTCACCGGCATCCTGAACGACAAGCTCCACGGCTTCTACCGGAGCACCTTCACCGACGATGACGGGAACGAGCGGCTGATCGCCACCACCCAGATGGAAGCGACCGACGCCCGTCGAGCCTTTCCCTGCTGGGACGAGCCCGACCGGAAGGCCGTGTTCGAGGTGACCCTGGTCGTCGAGGAGGGCCTCTCCGCCTACTCCAACGGGCCGCTTGTGGAGGAGATCCCAGAGCCCCGACCGGCCGGATCGGCCCCGGCCCGCCGGATCCGGTTCGCCCCGACCATGCCCATGTCCACCTACCTGGTGGCCTTCATTGTCGGGCCCCTCCAGGCCACCGACCCGGTCGACGTCGACGGCGTGCCCCTCCGGATCGTGCATCCGCCGGGGAAGGCCTATCTGGCCCCCTACGCCCTCGAGGTCGGGGCTCATGCCCTGCGCTTTTTCACCGACTACTTCGGCATTCCGTACCCGGCCGACAAGCTCGACCTGGTGGCCATCCCCGACTTCGCCTTCGGCGCCATGGAGAACCTGGGCTGCGTGACGTTCCGCGAATCGGTCCTCCTGGTCGATCCGGCCCAAGCGGCCCGGGTCGAGCTCGAGCGCGTGGCCGACGTGGTGTGCCACGAGATCGCCCACATGTGGTTCGGCGACCTGGTCACCATGAAGTGGTGGAACGGCATCTGGCTCAACGAGGCGTTCGCCACGTTCATGGAGGTGCTGGCGGTCGACGCCTTCCGCCCGGAATGGCAGCGGTGGGTCAGCTTCGGCGTCGAGCGCGAGGCGGCCATGGCCGTTGACGGCCTGCACACGACCAGACCGGTCGAGTTTCATGTGGGCCGGCCCGAGGAGGCTCAGGGCATGTTCGACGTCCTGACCTACCAAAAGGGCGGCAGCGTGCTCAGGATGCTGGAGCAGTACCTGGGGGCGGAGACCTTCCGGGACGGGATCCGCGACTACCTGACCACCCACAGCTACTCCAATACCGAGACGGCAGACCTGTGGGATGCACTGGAGCGGTCGAGCGGGCAGCCGGTGCGGGAGATCATGGATACCTGGATCTACCAGGGTGGCTACCCGTTGGTCCGATTGGCCGAGGACGAGTCCCTGTCCCAGGAGCCCTTCTCCTACCGGGGTGAGCCAGGAGGGGCCATCGGATCCTGGTGGCAGATCCCCGCGCTCGTCCGGTCACTATCTGGAACCGGCGCTGGTCCCGTGCCCCCGGTGGCCATCCTGGTCGGTCAGGAAGGAGCGCCGGCGTCCTCCCTGCGAGCCACCGACCCGCTGGTCAACGCGGGAGGATCCGGTTTCTATCGGGTCGCCTATCCCACCGAGGTGGTCGAGCGGCTGAGCGCCATCCTTCCCGAGCTCGAACCCCTCGAGCGCTACAACCTGGTCTCTGACTCGTGGGCCGCGGCCCTGGCCGGCCAAGCGCCGGTGACCGATGTCTTGCGGTTGGCTCGCGCCCTCAGCCGCTCCGGCGAGCGCGACCCAAGTGTCTGGTCTGTGGTGATCGGCGCCCTCGGCCTCCTCGATCGGGTCGTTCCCGACGCCGATCGTCCCGTGCTCCAAGAGGCCGTCCGCTCCCTACTGGGCCCCGTCGCCGACCAGGTTGGCTGGGACCCGCGGGACGACGACGGGGAGCGGACTCCCTCACTCCGTGCCTCGGTGCTCCGCACCCTGGGCACCGTCGGGGCCGACCAGGCCATCCGGGACGAGGCCGGCCGTCGCTTCGACGCCGCCCGCTCCGGTGGCGACACGGCTCTCCACCCTGACACCGAGTCGGCCGTGTTGGAGATCGTTGCCACCACCGGTGGCCCGTCGGAATACGAGGTCTACCTCGAACGGTACCGCAAGCCGACCAACCCCCAGGAGGAGAACCGCTACCTGTACGGCCTGGCCGCCTTCGACCAGCCCCAGCTGGCCCAGCGGACCTACGAGCTGGCCACGTCCGAGGTTCGCACCCAGAACGCACCGTTCGTCCTGCAGCTCCTGGTGACCAACCGGGTGACCGGTCCGACATCGTGGGAGCGGATCACCACCGACTGGGACTCACTGGTCGAGCGGTTCCCGGCCAACATCCTCCCTCGGATGCTCGATGGCGTACGTACCCTCTGCCGGACTCCCGAGCAGGCCCAGGCGGTCAGCGCCTTCGTGAAATCACACCCGTTGGCCGCCGGCGGGAAGACGGTGGAGCAGATCCTCGAACGGCTGGACGTGAACGTGGCCTTCGGTCAGCGGGTCGGGAGTGGGCTGCCCGAGATCCTGGCCGACGTGTCCGCCGATTGACCGCCACCGGATTCGCCGTCCTCGCGCCATTCACCCTCGTGGGAGGCTGAGGCAATGCACTCCGGTCAGACCCAAGCCGCCCAACCTGTCACCACCTCCGAGACCGCCCAGAGCCCTGGGGGCACCGAGCGGCGCCAGCAGCTGTTCGCCCTGGCCCGGGCGGCAGAGGGCTTCATGCCCGACGACGAGGGCCACGCGCTCTACGAGGCGGCGCTGAGGGCAGGGCGCGGCCCTCGGTCGGCGACATTCGTCGAGGTGGGCGCCTGGTGCGGCAAGTCCACCGTCTACCTGGGAGCGGCGGCCGAGGACACGGGGTCCGTCCTGTTCAGCCTGGACCACCATCACGGCTCCGAGGAGAACCAGCCCGGGTGGGAGCACCATGACCCCGGCCTGATCGACCCCGATACCGGTCGCATCGACACGTTGCCCCACTGGCGGCGAACCGTCATCGGAGCAGACCTTGAGCCGGCCGTCGTCGGTCTGGTCGGCGATTCCGCGGTGGTGGCCGGTCGCTGGAAGACCCCGCTGGACTTCTGTTTCATCGACGGAGGTCACGGCGAGGAGCCGGCTTGGGCCGACTACCGCGGATGGTCACCACACGTGCGGGTGGGCGGCCTCCTGGCCATTCACGACGTGTTCCCCGACCCTGCCGACGGCGGGCGGCCCCCCTATGACCTGTGGCGCTTCGCCCTTGATTCGGGCGCCTTCAGCGAAGAGAGCGAGTGCGGGTCGTTGCGGGTGCTGACAAGGGTCGAACCAGCCGCCTGAGGTCAGACGCTGGCCTTCTGAAGCGAGCCCTTGAGCGAGCGAACCCCTAGGGCCGGCCCGAGGTCCCACGGGGGAACGCCGGCTCGGTCGGGGCCTCGGGAGCCGGTTCGGTGAGGTCCAGATGCGTGGGGAGCCCCTCCCCACGGAACAGCCCCGAAGCCGGTGTCGTGTGGCTCAGGGCATCGACGGCCAGCACCATGGCCCCTGCGGTGTACGTGGAGCGTTCAAGGGGCGGGAAGGTGGCTTCGTCGGGATAGACCATGCCCGTCCAGTACGAGCCGTCCTCGGTGCGCAGCCCCTGAACCCACTGGAGCAGGGTCAGGGCGACATCGTCCATCCCGATGGCGTCGAGGGCCAACACGCATTCGGCCGTCTCCGCGGCAGTCACCCACTCGCCGGTCGAGACACAGCGAACGCCGAACCCTTCCATCACGAACGTCGACCAGCCGGCCTGGATGCGATCTCGTGCCGCCTGGCCGGTCATGGCCCCGGACAGGACCGGGTAGTACCAGTCCATAGCGAACTCTTCTTTCGGGGCGAAAGCCGACGAGTGCTCATAGGCCACGGCGTGGGCCAGGCGGCCCGCCGCCCACTCCCAGTCCGGTCGCTCGTGTCCAAGCTCCTCGGCGCAGGCGATGGCGCAGCGGAGGCTGTGGTAAATGGAGGACGAACCGGTCAGCAGGGCGTAGTTCTCGAGGTACCCGGATGAGTCCAGGGACCAGCAGATCGAACCGTCTCGTCGTTGCCACCGAAGCACGAAGTCGATACCGGCCTCGATGGCCGGCCACAGCGCTCGAAGGCCGTCGATCTTCCCGGTGGAGATAAAGCGGTGCCAGGCGCCAGTGGCCAGGTAGGCGCAGACGTTGGTGTCGAGTCGGGGATCCTCGATTCCGCTGGCCAGGTAGTAGTTGAACCAACTCCCGTCGGGCAGTTGGGTGTCCACCAGCCACTGGTAGGCCCGGTCTGCCTCGGCGTCCAGCCCCACCGTGGTCAGGGCCATGGCTGCCTCGACGTGGTTCCAGGGATCGCAGTGACCGCCCGGGAACCACGGGATCATGCCGTCGGGGCGCTGCAGTCCCGCGATCGAGTGGGCGGTGGCCAGCACCTGGCTCGGCGTCAGAATGCCGGAAACTTCGGGGATGACCCTCACGTAGACACCCCCGCTCCGGCCAACGAACGCTCCATCGCACCGGCCGATGAGGGAG
>DASXMT010000325.1:0-11728 GCA_036495505.1 Acidimicrobiales bacterium
CCGTCCAGTGCCCAGTCCTTGGCCGGAAGCGGGGCGAACTCGAGCCGCTCCACCTCGATGCCCACCGAGGTGTGGGCTATCACGTAGTCGCCGTAGAGGATGGTCGGCGTGCGGTAGCGATCGGCCAGGTCGAAGAGGAGCTGGGTATGGGCCGCAGCTTCGGGCACGTCCTTCGGCGCCAGGGCGATGGTCCGGTAGTCCCCCCAACCCCCGCCCCGGGTGGCCTGGAAGTAGTCCTGCTGGCCCCGGGCCATGTTGAAGATGACCATGGGCAGCTCGTTCAGGGCCAGCTCGGCGATGCCCTCCTGCATGAGGGCGAGCCCCTGTCCGCACGAGCCCGTTCCTGCCCGGGCGCCGGTGGCAGCAGCCCCCAACGCCATGTTGATGGCCTCGATCTCACTGTTGGCGTTGATGCAGACCCCGCCGGCTTCGGGCAGCTTGCGGGCCATGTTCTCGAGCAGCTCGGTGAACGGCAGCATGGGGTACCCGGTGAAGAAACGGCAACCGGCCAGGATTGCGGCGTCGGCGATGACGTCGCTGCCCTGCATGAGGCGGCGCGTCACGTCCCCGTCTCGATCTGCCCGTCGGTCATGGCTCCCACCCTAGGCTCATCGCACTTTCACCCCTCGAGGGCCGGGTCCGGCGGCTCACGGGACCCCCACCGGGGGGCCCTCGACCCAGGCCGGTGCGGCGAGGGCGGGAACCTGCTCGGCGCCGGCCCGAATGGCCCGCTCATTGGCCTCCAGGTGTTGCACCCGGTAGGCGGGAACCAGCTGTCGCATGGCCGTCACGAGGCTGTCCACGCTCACCAGCCCGGTGACGGCCACGAAGGCGCCGAGGAGGACGAAGCCGGCGCCCATCGGGCTACCCAGCTCGGCGGCGACGTCACTGGCCGGTACCTCGAACACGGTGGCCTGGGGCACGTCGACGGGGATGCCGAACAAGGACGAGTTGAGGACGATGACGGCACCGGGACGCAGATTGGGCTGGATGGTCGACCAGTACGACGAGTCCATGACATAGGCCGACCAGGCCGCCGTGGCCACCGGCAACGCTCGCAGCGGTGCGTCGCCGATGGTCACCTCGGCATTGGTCATACCTCCCCGCATGCCTCCGCCGTAGCGAGGGACGAGCATCACCTGCCGACCTTCGCCGATGGCCGCAGTAGCCAGTGCCTTCGAGGCGATCTGGACCCCCTGGCCACCGACGCCGGTGAACATCACTTCGCGTTCCATGGGCTCGCCTACGATCCGTACTGCCGGGCCAGCAGCGATCTCTGGACCTGGCCGGTGGCGAGTGTCCGGGGTAGCCGGTCAACCCGTGCCACCAGGCGTGGGTGCTTGTAGGAGGCCAGACGGTCGCCGATATGGGCACGGAGGCTTTCCACGCTTGGCACAGGCGTCCCGTCGGCCATGACGACGACGGCACAGACCACCTCCCCCCACTGGGAATCGGGGGCACCGATGACCGCCACCTCGATGATCCCGGGATAGCCGGCCAGTGCCGCCTCGACCTCCACCGGGGCCACCGTCTCGCCCCCCGAGCGGATGATCTCCTTCTTTCGACCGACGATGTACACGTAGCCGTCCTCGTCGATCTCGGCCAGGTCCCCGGTGTGGAACCAACCGTCCCGCAGCACCTCGGCGGTCTCGTCGGGCAGGTCGAAGTATCCGGTCATCAGCCGATCGCTCGACAGCAACAGCTCCCCGTCGTCGGCCACGCGAGCCCGGACCCCGGGGATGGGCTGGCCGACGCTCCCGGGACGGGAGAACAGGTCGGCGTCGGGTAAGGCAATGGCCCGTGCCGCCTCGGTCGACCCGTAATTGACAGTCGTCCGCGTGCCGGGGAATCGGTCCTTGATCCCGCGCAGCAGCTCCGTGGTGACCTGGGACGTCCCCGTCAGCGCCCACGCCAAACTGCTGACATCGGCCTGGCGGTCGCACTCGAGGATCCGACGCCATACGGCCGGTATGCAGTACAAGGTGGCCGCCGACCGGCGCTCGACCGCTCCCAACAGCTCGTCGGCGTCCGCTCGCCGGACGAGGTGGGCGCTCTGACGGGCCGACCAGGCCATGGCGGCGAAGTTCCAGCCGGCCATATGGAAGAGCGGGAACATGACCACCTGGCCCGGACCACCGCTGGTGGTGTGGGCGGAGGCACCGGCATGGGTCCGCAACCAGGTCGCCCGGTGCGAGATCATGACCCCCTTGGGACGTCCGGTGCTCCCGCTGGTCAGGAATATGGTGCAGATGGCGTCCTCCGCAGGCAGCGCCACGTCAGGAGTGCGGTCGGAGGCCGCTTGGGTCAAGGCGGTCAGATCGCAACCAGGACCCCGCGCACCCTCTCCCATCGTGACCAGGGGCACGTCGAGACCGGCGGCCAGCGATTCGGCTCGCTCGGCATGGGCCGGATCGACGACGAGAAGGCGGGGTCGCAGGTACTCGAGCGCAGCGGCGGCCTCCTCATCGGTGTAGGCCGGGTTGAGCGGAGCGAAGGCCACGCCGATCCGGCTGAGCCCGAAGTAGAGGACGACGCCGTCGAGGGAGGTGTCCGACCACCACGCCACGCGGTCGCCGGCGACGGCGCCCAGACCGAGCAGGGCGTGGGAGGCGCGGTTGGCCCGGCTCTCGACCTCGGCGAAGGTGAGGCCCTGGTCCCCCAGGGTCACGGCCAGGCGCCGCGGCACCGTCCCGACGGCAGAGGTCAGAACGTCGCTGGCAACGAGCGGCATGGGCCGGCACCCCCCATGGGCCGGCCGTGCAGGTGCTCCTCGATCGTCGCTGCCATCACCGCCCCCTCGCTTCAGTACTCGTCACGCTACCGAGTCGGACGACCCCGATCCAGAACACGCGCTTTCGGTCAGCGAGGCAGCCCCAGGATGCGGTCGCCGATGATCGTCCTTTGGATCTCCGAGGTCCCGCCGGCGATGGTGGCCGCCCGCGACCAAAGCCACTGCCGTTGCCACTTCCCCGCCATCGGGTTGCCCGATGCGCCGCCCCACAGCGGTGAGGCATCGCCGATGACCAAGAGTGCGGCTTCCGACAGCGTCTGGGTCATGTCCGCCCACGACAACTTGACCACGCTCGACTCGGGACCGGGTTCGACGCCCTTGGTCAGCCGGGAGAGGGTCCGCCAGTTGTGGAGGCGGAGCACCCGGAGCTTCACCGTGGCTTCGGCCAGCGCCTCGGCCACCAGGGGGTCGTCGAGGGTGCCCAGCTCGGCGGCAAGGGCGTACAGCTCCTCCAGGTAGACCTCGTGGACCACCTGCTCTTTGAACGGGAAGGTGGTCCCTCGTTCGTGGGCCAGCGTGGTGTTGGCCACCGACCATCCTCGGTTCAACCCCCCGACCAGGCAGTCGCAGGGAACGAAGACCTCGTCGAAGAAGACCTCGTTGAACTCGGACTCACCGGTGATGGTGACCAACGGCCGGATGTCGATGCCAGGCGAGGTCATGTCGACCACTAGATACGAGAGGCCTTTGTGCTTCGGAGCATCGACGTCGGTGCGGACCAGGGCGATGCCCCACCGGGCGAACTGGGCATAGCTGGTCCACACCTTCTGGCCCTGCAACACCCAGCCGTCGTCAGCGGCGATGGCCCGGGTGGTGAGCGACGCCAGGTCCGACCCGGCACCGGGCTCGCTGAAGAGCTGGCACCAGATCTCCTGGGCATCGAGGATGCGCGGTAACCATCGCTCCTTCTGCTCCTCGCTGCCGTGGGCCAACAGGGTGGGGCCGACATGGTTGATGCCGTTCCGGTTGACCGGTTGGGGCGCCTTGGACCGGGCGTACTCCATGTTGAAGATGGCCACCTGGAACGGCGAGGCGCCGCGGCCTCCGTAGGCCTCGGGCCAGTGGATGCCCACCCAACGGTCGGCGGCCAGCCGAGCCTGCCACGCGCGCCCCCACGCGAACTCCTCCTCGAGCGAGGCGAAGGCCGAGGGCAGCTCCACGTTGGTGTCGAGCCACCGACGTACCTCGTCCTGGAAGGCCCTCTCTTCGATCGTCAGCGACAAGTCCACGACGGGTCACACCTCCTGGGCCGGGCTCGTCCCATAACGATCACCACTGTCTCACGGCGTCACGGCCAGTGCCGACTGTCTCACGGCGTCACGGCCAGTGCCGCGGCTCGAGCCTTGAGCGCGGTCCGATCGGGCTTGCCCGCGGCCAGCAACGGGACCTCAGCCACCTGCACGACCACCTCGGGCGTCTTGAACCGGGCCACGCCTTGCTCGGCGAACCACCGGCGGCACTCGGCCACATCGATCGCCGATCGCCCGACCACGAACGCCACCACCCGCTCGCCCAGGCGATCGTCCTGACGCCCGACCACCACGGCCTGGGAGATCGCAGGGTGGAGCTCGAGGGCCTGCTCGACCTCGGTGGAGGAAATGTTCTCCCCTCCTCTGATGATCAGCTCCTTGATCCGACCGGTGATGGTCAACCAGCCCTGATCGTCCAGGATCCCGAGGTCGCCGCTCCGAAACCAACCTCGGTACATGGAATCCGACGTGTCGGACTCCTCGCCGTATCCTGCAAACAGCTCGGGTCCCCTGATCAGTACCTCGCCCACCTGCCCGGGCGACCGCCCCCGCCCGCTCAACGGGTCGACGACGCGGATCTCGGCCTGGCCCACTGCTCGCCCATCGGTGTCCCGGCAACGGTCCTGCGGGTCGAGGTTCGTGCACGTCGAGACGGTCGGGGCCTCCGTCGACCCGTAGCTGCGCTTGACGATGGCGCCGAGCCCCTCGTGGGCCGCGTCGATGAAGGCGGCGCTGACCCCCATCATGCCGCTCGATACCACCCGCATGCACGCCACCGCGGCCGAGCTGAAACCGGGCGCTTCCATGACAGCTGTGAACATCGTCGGTGGGCCGATCATGAAGCTGATGCGCTCGGCGCCCATGAGGTGCAGGCCCCGCTCCACGTCCCACCGCTCCATGAGCACGGTGCGCATGGCCGCGGTTCCCGGCACCAGCACGCCGTTGAGCAGTCCCGAGATGTGGGCCAGGGGTGCAGGCATGAGCACGGCGTCTCCGCCGGACAATCCGTGCACCCCGGTCATGGTGAGCGACTTGTAGGCCAGGCTCCGGTGAGTGTGCAGCACGGCCTTGGGTTGGCCCGTCGACCCCGACGTGAAGATCACCACGGCCAGGTCGGAGGGACGGTTGGGGCTGGTCTGTACGGGAGGGCCGGTCAGGAGTTGGTCGAAGCGAGCGTCGGCTCCGCGGCGGACGAGCACGACCTCGTCCCGCCCGGCCAAGGGCAGCGTCGATGAAGCGAATGCCACCGCTGGTTGGAGCACGTCGACCATGTGGCCGACCTCGGCCGCCCCCATCTGATGATGGATGGGCGCAGCCACCGCTCCGCACCGCCAACAGGCACGGAAGAGCACGAGCGCCTCGAGCCAATTGGGCAGCTGCCAGGTGACCACGTCGCCACGACGGACACCGCTGCGGCGCAGACCGCCGGCCAGTCCGGCCACCATGTGCTCGAGCTGGTCGGCGTGGATGCGCCGGTCGCCGTCGACCACGGCCGGCCCCGAGCCCACCGGGCGGGAGGTGATGAGGGCGTCGAGCGTGGGCACGTCCCAGGCTCCGTTGGGCTGCCGATACCGGGGGGCACCCGGCGGCCGGTAGGTGGCTCGGAGCTTCATGAGAGGTCAAACTCTACCCGGGGCCCCGTACGGCCGCGGGGACGCGTCGCTTCGTTCGCCGTCGACTTCCCGGTCACCATGAGGGCGGTACCTGCCCGGTGGTAGCGTCGCCGAGCCGAACGTGGGACCGGGCAAAGGAGACGTGATGACCGAGCGACCGTTGCAAGTGGGCATCGCCACTCCCGTGCTCACCGTGCTTCCCGACGCTCATGCCTCGTGGGAGCTGGACGGCACCATCGACGACGTCGCCGCCCTCGCCACCGCAGCCGATCGACTCGGCTACTCGCACCTCACCTGCAGCGAGCACGTCATCATCCCTCCCCACATAGCCGCCGTTCGGGGCAGCCGGTACTGGGACCCCCTGGCCACCTTCGGCTTCCTGGCCGCGGTCACCACCGGGATCCGCTTCAGCACCAACGTGCTGGTGCTGGGCTACCACCACCCACTGGAGATCGCCAAGCGCTATGGCACGCTCGACCAGGTAACCGGGGGACGGCTGACACTTGGTCTGGGCGTCGGTTCGCTCAAGGAGGAGTTCGACCTGTTGGGTGCGGCGTTCGACGACCGGGGGGCCCGCGCCGACGACGCGTTACGGGCGCTTCGCGCCTCACTTTCACAACCGCAGCCTGACTACGCCGGGCCGTACTACCAATTCTCCGACGTCGTCGTGGACCCCTGCGCCCGCCAATCGGTGGTGCCCCTGTGGATCGGTGGGCGGACGGCCCGGTCGCTCCGTCGTGCCGTCGAGCTGGGAGACGGATGGGTGCCCTTCGGGCTCGGGACCGCGGAGATGGGGGCCATGATCGCTACCGCCCGGGAAACTGCGGCCTGGGCCGCACGCCCGGGACCATTGGAGATCGTGCTGGGCAACGCCCGGCCGGTGGACCCCATCGACGATCCCGAGGGCGCCGTCCAGATCGTCGACCGGCTGGCCGACGCCGGGGCCACCGGGCTGCAGCTGCGCTTCGTGCATCACTCCCTCACCCACTACGTGGAGCAGCTGGAGGCCATGGCCCAGCTCATGTCCCTTGACGCCCGAACCGCCTGAGCGAGGAGCACCCTCGTTCTCACAGGGGATACCATGGGCCACGTTGGCTCGCGTGCACTCGATCTGATCGCTCGATCCCGGGGAGGGACACTATGTCTGATGTCGCAGTGAGCGAAGCGCCGCTCGAGTTCGATCCGTTCTCGGACGAGTACTTCAACGGCCCCTACGACCTGTACCGGCGCATGCGAGACGAGTCACCGGTCTACTTCAACGAGAAGTACGGCTTCTGGGCCCTGTTCCGCCACGAGGACGTCAGCGCCGCCCACAAGGACTGGCAGACCTTCTCGAGCAGCCACGGCGTCGACCTGTCCACCCTGAGCACCGACCCCGACGTCATCAAGATGTGCCGGTCCATCATCATGATGGACCCGCCCGAGCACGACCGGCTCCGGGCCCTGGTCAGCCGGGTGTTCACCCCCAAGGCCGTGGGCGCCCTCGAGCCGATGGTCCGAGAGGTCATCCAGTCCTTCCTCGCTCCCTTCGACGGCGCCGACTCGTTCGACGCCGTGGCCGACTTCAGCGCCCCCTTCCCGGTCGAGATCATCTCCCGGATGCTGGGCGTGCCCGAGGGAGAGCGACAGCAGATCCGCCACTGGCTCGACCTGTCGCTCCACCGCGAGCCCGGGCAGATGGACCCGACCCCTGAGGGGATCCAGGCCGGTATTGATGGGGGCCTCTACTGGTACCAGTTGGCCGACGAGAAGCGGCGAAACCCGGGCGACGACATGATCAGCCGCCTCACCCAGGTCGAGGTGGACCGGGGCGACGGGGAGATGACCCGGCTGGACAACGAGGAGATCGCCGGGTTCGCCGGCCTCCTCGGGGGAGCAGGGGCGGAGACGGTGACCAAGCTGGTGGGGAACGCCGTCGTCCTCTTCCACCGCAACCCGGGCGAATATCAAAAGCTGGTCGATGATGCCAGCAAGATCCCCACGGCCGTGGAGGAGATCCTGCGCTACTACCCGCCCTCGCAGTACCAGGGACGGTTCTCGGTGAGGGACTCCGTCTACAGCGGGGTCAACGTCCCGGCCGGCTACCCGACCATCTTGATCACCGGGTCAGCCACCCGGGACGAACGCTTCTACGACGATCCCGACACGTTCAACGTGGAGCGGACGCCGAGCCTGGCCCTCGGACTGGGGTACGGCATCCACAGCTGCCTGGGGGCGGCCCTGGCCCGCATGGAGAGCCGCATCGCCGTCGAGGAACTGGCCAAGCGGTGGCCGCACTTCGAGGTCGACGAGGCCGGCACCACCCGGGTCCACATGTCCAACGTGGCCGGCTACGGCAACGTCCCCATGCACCGGGCCAGCTGAGCCGTCCAACCCCGCGAGGCCGCTCGCTCTGTCGGTCCGGTTTACTCCATCGGAGGTCCGCCGATCTGCGGCCCGCCGTTGACTGAAAAGGTTTCGCCGCTGACGTACGAGGACTCGTCACTGGCCAGATAGAGGATCGCCCGGGCCACGTCGATCGGCTCGCCCACCCGCCCCAGTGGGATGCCGGACTGGAGGACGTCCGGGTCGATGCCGGCGACTGCCCACGCGTCGACGGCGCGCTCCGAGGCCACGAGTCCAACGGCCACGCAGTTCGCCCGGATCCCGTAACGGCCCCATTCCGCCGCGGTGACCCGCGTGAACATCTGCAGAGCGCTCTTGGCCGCGCTGTACCCCGCTCCATAGCGCACCCCCGAGACCCCCGCACCCGAGGAGACGTTGACGATCACGCCCGAGCGCTGGCGGATCATGTGCTGTCCGACTTCACGGGTGGCGATGAAGGGTCCTCGAACGTTCAACGAGAACGTCGAGTCCCAGGCCCGGGTGGGCAGGTCCTCCAGCGGGCCCATGCGGGTACCTCCCGCGTTGTTCACCAGGATGTCGATGCGACCGAAGTCCTCGATGGTCCGGGCGACCAGGGCGACGATCGAGTCCTCGTCCTTTACATCGGTCGGCACGGCAACGGCACGACTGCCGTAGCCGGCGTTGATCTCGCCGGCTACGGCATCGAGTTGCTCTCCCGTACGGGCAGCCAGTACGACCCCGGCCGCGTTGCTGGCTGCGAAAAGCCGTGCGGTGGCCGCGCCGATACCGGTTCCCCCACCGGTGATGACAGCCACCTTCCCCTGAAGTCCCCTACTCCCAACTTCGGGCACGGTGCTCACAGCACCCGGGTGGTCCGGCCCTCCCAGTAGCGGTCCCGGACCTTCGCCTTGTAGAGCTTGCCGTTGTCGAGCCTCGGCAACTGGGGGTCGAAGTCGAACGAACGGGGGCGCTTGTATCCAGCCAGCCGGGTCTCGCACCAACGCTGCAGCTGGGCGGTGAGCGCGTCGCCGGCTTCGTCCCAGTTGACCGGTTGCACCACCGCCTTCACCTCCTCGCCCATGTCCTCGTTGGGCACCCCGAAGACGGCCACGTCGAGGACCTGTGGGTGGGCGAGCAGGACGTCCTCGATCTCCTGGGGGTAGACGTTGACCCCGCCCGACACGATCATGTACGCCAGCCGGTCGGTCAGGTAGAGGTATCCGTCGTCGTCGACCTTCCCGATGTCGCCCAGCGACCGCCAGGTCGGATGGTCGGGGTGCTGGGCGCCAGTGGTCTTGGCCGAGTCGCCGTGGTACTCGAAGGTGGCGGTGGGGTGCTCGAAGTAGACGGTGCCGACTTCACCGGTCCGAAGCTCCTGGCCCTGCTGGTCACAGATGTGGATCTCCGCCTGATAGGCGGCCCGCCCGACCGATCCCTTGTGGTCCAACCATTCCTCCGAGGTGATCGATGTGCTGCCGAAGTTCTCCGTCCCGGCGTAGTACTCCTCGATGATCGGGCCCCACCAGGCGATCATCTGCTCCTTCACGTACACCGGACAGGGGGCAGCTGCGTGGGTGACCACGCGCTGGCTCGAGAGGTCGTAGGCCTTCCGCTCGTCTTCGGGCAGCTTCAACATGCGGACGAACATGGTCGGCACCCACTGGCTATGGGTGACCCGTTCCCGCTCGATGAGGGCCAGGGCATCGGCCGCATCGAACCGCTCCATCACCACCACCGTGCCGCCGATGCTGTGGACGGCCAGGGAGACCCGAAGGGGGGCAGCGTGGTAGAGGGGGGCAGGGCTGAGAAAGACCATGTCCTCGCCGAAGCCCCACCGGGCCCGGCTGTGCTCGCCGATCTCCCACTCCCCCAGAGGAGAGTCCTCCGGCGGCAGCGGGAACTTGATCCCCTTGGGCTGACCGGTGGTGCCCGAGCTGTAGAGCATGACCATGCCCCGGACCTCGACATCGAGTGGCGCCGTCGACTGCGCAGCGACCTCGCGTTCGTAGGAGCGGTGGCCGGGTGTCATCCCATCGACCATGAACCGATGCTCCACCGCCGGGGTCAGCTCCCGGAGCTGATCGGCCACCCCGGCCAGGGATGCGCTGGTGACCAGCGCGGTCGCCCCGCAGTCGTTCACGATGTACGCGGCCTCGGCCGCGGTGAGATGGGAGTTGACCGCGGTCACATAGAGACCCGACCGCATGGCCGCCCACACCACCTCGAAGTACCGTGTGTGGTTCTCCATCATCACCGCGTAATGGTCGCCGCGAGGAAATCCCAGCCCCCGGAGCAGCCGGGCGAACTGGTTCGACCGCTCGTTGAGCTCCCGATAGGTAATGACCTGCCCGGAGCCGCCCATGACCACGGCGGCCCGGTCAGGGGCCGTCGTGGCAAAGTCCCCTATGTACATGGTGCTGCCCCGATCAGCGGGCGGGCACGGGGCCCTCGACGGCATCGGGCACGGCCAGCCTGACCGGCGTCGGTTTCCGCCAATCGGCCACGCCGTCCTCAGGCACGGCGACCGGGTACTTGTTCTCATGGACCTCGGCCCAATGAGAGTGGTTCAGCTGGTGCAGGGTGAAGCAGGCCTGCAAGGCGTTGTAGAAGCCCATGTTGTCGACCGACTGGTTCACCGACTCCTTGATGAGGAGAGCGGTGACGGTGGGCCGCTCGGCGATGCGGCGGGCGAAGGCCAACGTCTGCTCATCGAGCTCGTCGGTCGGGAAGATCTTGCTCACCATGCCCAGGCGATGTGCTTCCTGGATGTCGATGGCGTCACCAGTCAGCATGAGCTCCTTGGCCTTCCTGGGCCCGAACTCCCACGGGTGGCCGAAGTACTCCACCCCGCACATCCCGAGGCGAGTGCCCACGACATCGGCGAACAACACGTTCTCTGCGCCCACGATGAGGTCGCAGGCCCACATCAACATCAGGCCGGCGGCGAACACCGTTCCCTGCACCTGGGCGATGGTGATCTTGCGCAGGTTGCGCCAGCGCAGTGTGTTCTGGAAGTAGTAGTGCCACTCCTGCAGCATCCGTGCCTCCGCACCCTCCCGGGAGCCCCCATTGATCGAGCTGGTCGGGTGGCTGGTCCGCTCTTCGATGGCCTGCGCCGAGCCCATGTCGTGGCCGGACGAGAAGAGGGGGCCGGTGCCCCCCAGGATGACCACTCGGACCTCGTCGTCCTCCTCGGCCCGGCGGAAGGCGTCGTCCAGCTCGACGAGCAAGCCCCGGTTCTGCGCGTTCCGGGTGTCGGGGCGGTCGAGCATGATCCGGACGATCCGTCCCTCATCGAGCTGCTCGAACTGTATGTACTTGTACTCGGGCATTGCCGTGTCCTCTCCCTCTGTGCACTGGTCGACCATCACGACTTCGAGCCAAACAGCCCGAGTCGAAGTCCCTCCCGATCGACGGCGATCACGGTATACCGCGCCGGCCAGCCGGGGGCCAGCCGTTCCGTCTCTCAACCACGTAACTTCTCAACCACGTAACTTCTCAACCACGCAGCATCTCGACTCGACCACTCAGCGAACTTCGCCTCATCCGGGGCCGCCCGGGTCGGGCTCGGGCCCGTCGCGCTCGGCCACCAGTGCGGCCCGGCTCAGCTTCATGGCATCGCTCCGGGGCAGCGTGGACACGAACTCGACTGTCTTGGGCACCTTGTAGGGCGCCAGCCGCTCCTTGGCGAACACGATGACCTCGTCGACTTCCGGAGGATGGGAGGG
>DASXMT010000326.1:0-3948 GCA_036495505.1 Acidimicrobiales bacterium
TACGAGGCGATCATCCAGGTCAACAGCCAGTCGGGCAAAGGTGGGGTGGCCTACGTCATGGACGCCGAGCACGGCCTCGATCTCCCTCGGCGCTTGCAGGTCGAATTCTCGAAGGAGGTCCAGGTGGCCACCGAGGCCAGCGGCACGGTGATTCAGCCCGACGAGATGTGGGACGTGTTCTCCCGCACCTATCTTCCCGGTGAGACCGGGGTGCGCCTGCTCAGCAGCGAAGTCACCACCCGCGAGCAGCGGACCTCCGTGGTGGCTCAGCTCCTGGTCGATGGCCAGCACCGAACGGTATCGGGAGAGGGCAACGGGCCCATCGACGCACTGGTCGCCGGGCTCCGAACCGAGCTGGGCGCCCAGTTCGAGGTCAAGGACTACAGCCAGCACGCCCTCACCGCGGGGAGTGGCGCCTCCGCAGTGGCCTATGTCGAGGCCGAGGCACCGGACGGGACGACATGGTGGGGAGTGGGGATGGACTCGAGCACCCTGGACGCGTCACTGAGCGCAGTCGTGAGTGCCGCCAACCGAATCTTCCCGCCGCGACCATGACCGGGTGACGATCCGCCGCCTGGGGGCGTGGGTGCTGGTGGTGGTGGCGTCGCTCGCCATTCCGCTGTCGGTGGTGGCCTACTGGGCCGTCACGACCGTCACCGACGCCAACCGCTATGTGGCCACGCTCAGCCCGTTGGCCGAACAGCCGGCAATCACCAACGCAATTGCCGACCGCGCCACCGACCGTCTGTTCGCCTCGATCCCGGGCAGTGCCCACATAGCGCCCACCAGCCAGCTGCGGGCGTCGGCCCGGGCCCAGATCGCCAGCCTGTTGACCACCGAGTCGTTCCAGAACACCTGGGACACCGCGGTACGCAACTCCCATCCGACCGCGGTGGCCGTGCTGACCGGCAACTCGTCGGCCGCGGCCACCGAGCCGGTGGTGCTCAACCTGACCTCGGTGCTCGACCAGGTCCTCGGCGCCCTGGACGCCCACGGGATCACCGCCCTCGACGGGGTACGCCAGTCACTCGACAGCGGACAGGCCTTCACCGTGACCATCCTGTCCCCCAACCAGGTGGACGAGTCCCGTCAGGTGTTCCACGCCATCGTGCAATGGCGCTGGGCGCTCCTGGGTGCAGCCGTGGTCAGCGTGCTCGGCGCGTTGGCGCTGGCCGACCGGCGCCGGCGGGTCCTCGGAGGTCTGGCGGTCGGGACGGCGATCGCCACCCTGGCCGGCTTGGGGGGCCTTACCGTCGTCCGCTCGGTGGCGGTGGACCGGGCCCAGGCCTCGCATGTGAACTCGGGCATCTCGACGGCAACGTTCAACGTCCTGGTCCGCTACGCCCGGGTGGATCTGTACATCACCCTGGGCATCGCCGTGGCGCTGTTCGTGATCGTTGGGCTCTGGTCCCTTATCCGGCCGCAGCGGACCTCCCCGTGGCGGTAAGTCGGACGGCCGAGCTGCCCGGGAAATCGAAACGTGTTCTAGCATGGGCGCCGAACCGAGAGGGAGGGTACCGACCATGAGCATGCCAACTGACGTGGGGGCCATCGACACGATGATCGGCTTTCCCCACAAGGACATGAAGGCGGTCTACCGCTTCATCACCGACCAGACCAAGGACAAGCAGTCCAAAGAGGAATTCGCCTTCCCGGCCGAGTACATGTTCAAGGACGTCCCCGAAAAGGGGCTCACCGACTCGGACGACCCCATCGCCGTCACCCTTCGGGAGATGGACCTCTGGGGCATCGACAAGGGGCTCATCGGGGTGGGCGATCCCGCGGGCCAGGGTGAAGAGGCCATCCGCCGCTATCCCGACCGCTTCATCCCCTCGCTGTCCGTCGATCCAAACGACGGCATGGACGGCGTCAAAGCCATGACCCGCGCCTTCGAGAAGTGGGGCATCCGTGCCGTCAGCGCCTTCCCGGCCGGGACCTATCCCCAAGTGGCGATCAACGACAAGAAGATGTACCCCATCTATGCCAAATGCGTGGAGCTGGGCATCCCCATCTTCTGCTGCGCCGGGGTCCCCGGTCCCCGGCTCAAGTTCGCCGTGCAGAAGGTCGAGCTCATCGACGAGGTCATGTACGACTTTCCGGACCTGGTCTTCGTGACCCGTCACGGTTGTGAGCCGTGGACGGCGCTGGCCGTGAAGCTGATGCTGAAATGGCCCGGCCTGCACTACTCGACCAGCGCCTTCGCACCCAAGTACTACAACCAGGACATCGTGAACTTTGCCAACACGCGTGGGGCCGACAAGATCATCTATGCCGGGTACTTCCCCATGGGACTGTCCATCGAGCGGATCATGACCGAGATGCCCAACGTCGGCTTCAAGGACGATGTCTGGCCAAAATTCCTACGCACGAACGCCCTCCGGGTTCTCGGGCTGACCGACTGAAGGGAGCGAGCCGTGAGCGACACGTACACCACCTTCGATGCCGACAACCACTACTACGAAGCCACCGACGCCTTCATCCGGCACATCGAACCCGGCATGGCCAAACGAGCCATGCAGTGGGCCGAGATAGACGGGAAGGAGCGGCTGCTCGTCGGCGGACGGATCAACCGCTTCATCCCCAATCCCACCTTCGACCCGGTGGCCAAGCCCGGCAGCCTGGACGAGTACTTCCGGGGCCGCAACCCCCACTCCAAGGACATGCGCGCCCTGTTCGGCGATCTCGAGCCCATCCGCCCCGAGTACCGTCGGAGAGATGCCCGCCTGGCCGTGATGGACGACCAGGGCGTCGATGGCTGCTTCCTCTTTCCCACCCTGGGCGTGGGCATGGAAGAGTCGCTCTACCACGACCCCGAGGCTCTGATCGCTGCGTTCCACGCCTTCAACTTGTGGCTCGAGGAGGACTGGGGGTTCGCCTACCGGGAGCGCATCTTCGCCGCGCCCATGATCACCCTGGTCGACCCCGGTGCCGCCGTGGCCGAGCTCGAGGACGTGCTGGCCCGGGACGCCCGCATCGTCTGCATCAAGGGAGGGCCGGCCCACACCGACTCCGGTCTCACCTCGCCCGCCGATCCTCGCTTCGACCCCTTCTGGGCCCTGGTCAACGATTCGGGCACGACGGTGGGTATCCATTCCGGCGATGCCGGCTACGGGCGCTACGTCAACGACTGGGAGCCATTCGGCGAGTTCGAGGCCTTCCGGTACTCGCCCCTCCGCAGCGTGCTGACCGCCGACCGCCCCCCCTTCGAGACCATGGCCGCACTGATCTGCCAGGGCGTCTTCGACCGCTTTCCCAACGTCCGGGTGGCCAGTATCGAAGCCGGAGCCGAGTGGGTACCCGTCCTGGCCAAGAAGCTGGCCAAGGTCTATGGCCAGAACCCGGCCGCCTTCCCCTCGGACCCAGTGGCGACGTTACGCCGGCACGTGTGGGTCGCTCCCTTCTACGAGGACGACCTGGCAGCGGTCAAAGACGTCCTCGGCCTCGAACACCTGCTGTTCGGCTCGGACTGGCCCCACGCCGAGGGACTGCCCGAGCCCCGCCAGTTCGCCGACGACCTTCGCCGTAACGGGTTCGACGAGGACGAGGTCCGGGTCATCATGAGGGACAACGGCCGTCGCCTGGCCGCCCGGCGGCCTGTCGCTCGGTGATCGAGACCGCGGACGCAGACGGGGTCCGCCTGATCACCTTCAACCGACCCGAGGCCCGTAACGCCTTCAACGTGGCCATGTACCGGACCGTGGCCGATACCATCGACGACGCCGGTGCCGACAGCACCGTCCATGTCGTTGTCCTGACCGGCAGGGGCTCCGCCTTCAGCGCCGGACAGGACCTGCGGGAGATGGCCGAGATCGCCGGGGGTCGGGCCCCCGCTCATACTGGTGAGGGCTTTCCCCGACTGCTGGACAGCCTCCAGGGCTGTCCAAAGCCCTTGTTCGCCGCGGTCAACGGGGTGGGCGTGGGTCTGGGCTTCACCATGCTGAGCCACTG
>DASXMT010000327.1:0-23474 GCA_036495505.1 Acidimicrobiales bacterium
TCTTCCAGGGTCACCAGCAAGAGCTCGTCCTTGGATCGGAAGTGGCGGTAGAAGGCCTTGGTCGAGAGGCCGGCCTGTTCGAGGATCTCGCGCACGGACGGTTCGATGGTGCCCCGGCGGGCGGCCACCGCAAGCGTGGCAGAGACCAGCAATTCCACTTCGTTGGCGCCCTCGGGTTGGCCCGTCCCGGACGGTTTTCCGTTTTCGGCCCGGGAGACCGTAGGATCTACGACATCGACCGGCGCCGTCTTTTTCTTCGTCACGACGGCGCAGTGTAGACGATCGTAATTGAGAACAGGTGTTTTCCCAACCTGCTCCGGTGCGCGCCATCAGGTGTACATCGAGCTGAGGACTGAACGGGCCGGCTGCGGCGGGAGGAAGATCGGTGGAGCAGCTCCGGATCGGAGACGTCGTCTCGGTGACCACGGGCCGCGCCCCGGGGCGGGTTGCCGCCTCGATGGGCGATCGCCGGGTCACCTACACCGAGCTCGATGCAGCGACCGAGCAGCTCGTTCGGGCCCTCTCGAGGCGCGGCGTCGAGGCGGGTCATCGGGTGGTGTGGTGGGGGGAGACCTCCCTCGATGCCATCGCCCTCTGGTTCGCCCTGGCCAAGTTGGGTGCTGTGTGCGTGCCCCTGAACCCCCGCTTCACCTCCCAGGAGGCCGGCCCCATGCTCGACGTGGCCGATCCGGCGCTGGTGGTGGGCGACGGCACCCGCTCCGGCCAGGTCGACCTCGCCGAGTTGTTGGCCCTGCCCGCCACCACGGGCATCTCGCTGCCCCGCATCGACGAGAACGAACCCCATGTCATCTTCTTCACCAGCGGCTCGTCGGGTAAGCCCAAGGGAGTCGAGTTGTCCCATCGGGCATCCCGACTGCGCATCCTGGGCGATGCCTCCATGTGGCCGTCCGGCGCGCTCGTGTGCATGTTCCCTCAGTTCCACATGGCGGGATGGTTCGGACCGATGACGGTATGGGCTTCGGCCGACGAAGTGGTCTACGTGGAGCGAGCCGAGGCCGATGCCCTACTCGCCGCGGTGCACGAGCGGAGGGCGGTCCGGCTCTACGCCATCCCTGCCGTCTGGCGCCGGATTCTCGAGGCGGACCGCTCGCCCTACGACTTGTCGTGCTTGCGGTACTGCGACACCGGTACGTCCTCGACCACCCCAGAGCTGCTGTCGGCCATCACCGACGCTTTCCCTGGCACCCAGACGTCCATCACGTACGGATCGACCGAGGCGGGCGGCGTCTGCCGGCTCTGGCCCCAGGACATCCACCGCAAGCCCGGGTCGGTCGGGCCTCCGGCACTGGGCTCCGAGGTACGCCTGTCCGAAGACGGTGAGCTCTTGGTCCGGAACCCGGTCCTCATGAACGGGTACTTCCGGGATCCGGACGCAACGGCGGCGGCATTGGTCGATGGCTGGTTCCACACCGGCGATCTGGCCGAGCGGGACGAGGAGGGGTACTACTCCATCGTTGGTCGGGCCCGGGAGGTCATCCGTACCGGCGGGGAGACGGTGGCGCCGGTTGAGGTCGACAACGTGATGTTGAGCATCCCCGGCGTCGTCGACGCCGCCGTGGCCGGGGTGCCCGACGACGACTGGGGAGAGCTCGTTACCGCCTTCGTCGTCCTCCAGCCGGGATCCTCGCTGGACCTGGCCGCGGTGCGGCGCCACTGTGAGGGTCGGCTGGCCTCATACAAGCAACCCCGACGGCTGGTGCTGGTCGATGCCCTTCCCCGCACGGGGGCGACCCACCAGATCCAGCGGCGCGTCCTGGTCGAGTGGGCGCAGGCGTCTTCGGTCTGATGCGTCCGCCCGGGGCAGGCTGAGGAGGTGACTTCGGCACAGGCCTGGGACCCGCGTATCTCGGTGAACTCTTTGTCCAGTATCAGCTGGTCGTTGTCCCAGGACCTCGAGCTCTATCAGCGACTGGACATTCGGCGGGTCAGCCTCTTCCTGCCCAAGCTGGTCGACGCCGGGCTGGAGCGGGCCATCGACGAGGTCGTCGGCCGCAGGATCAGCGTCGACGCCGTCCTCCCCGGCGCCGCCTTCGACCTCACCGACGAGTCAGGATGGCCCGAGGTCCACGAGGCCATGGCGATGGCCATCGAGACGGCTGAGCGGCTGGGGGCGACCACCATGGCCACGGCGGGCGGATCAGGGCGCGGGCACATCTACGAATGGGCCGTCGACCGATTCGCCCGGGCCATCGAGCCGGTGGCCAGGACCGCCCGACGCAGGGGTATCCGGGTGGCGATCGAGCCCACTCGCCCCCAGTTCGCCCATCTCGGGTTCGTCCACACCCTGCGCGACGGCGTGGCCCTGGCCGAGCAGCTGGACCTCTGGCTCATGCCCGATACCGCCCACCTCTGGTGGGAGCCCGGTCTGGCTGACGTGGTGACCGCCGGAGCACCGCGTTTTGCCGTGTTCCAGGTGGCAGACCTGGCCCTCACCGTCCCGGTGGTCGAGCGGCTGGTGCCCGGTGACGGGGAGATGCCTATCGGCCCCATGGTGGCGGCGGCGCTGGCCGCCGGGTTCGAAGGGCCCTTCGATATCGAGGTCATCGGGTCGGGCATCGAGAGGGAGGGGTACGAGGGTGCGCTTCGCCGCTCCTGCCAGCACCTGCAGGGCCTGTTAGAAGGGAGTTCGGCTTTTTCCCCTGCGCCTCGCACTTGATACAGTTACGGAAAACAACCGTTGACCGTGCGCCCCCGCTGCCCTTGCGCCGAGCAAGCGCCGAGCAGACAGAGCACGCGGGAGAGCGGACGAACCAGGAGGGGTGCCCACATGCCGTCACGAGATCTCGACTTTCCGGTGTTCGACGCCGACAACCACATGTACGAGACACCCGAGGCGTTCACCCAGTTCCTGCCGGCCGAGTACGAGGGCCTCATCAAGTACGTCGAGGTGAACGGGCGCACCAAGATCGCGGTGAACAACCGAATCAGCGACTACATCCCCAATCCGACCTTCGAGCGCGTCGCCGCCCCCGGCGCCCAGGAGGAGTACTTCAAGATCGGGAACCCCGAGGGCAAGTCCCGCAAGGAGATCCTGGGCAGGGGCATGCCTGCTCTACCCGGGTTCAAGGATCCCGAGCCCCGGCTCCAGCTGATGGACGAGCTGGGCTTGGACCGCGCTCTCATGTGGCCGACCCTGGCGAGCCTGCTGGAGGAGCGCCTAAGGGATAACCCGCCGGCCACCCACGCCGTCGTTCATGCCCTGAACCAGTGGATGCACGAGCACTGGAGCTTCAACTACGAAGACCGGATGTTCCCCACCCCGGTCATCACGCTGTGCATCGTGGATGAGGCCATCAAGGAGCTCGAGTGGGTGCTCGATCACGGGGCGCGGATCATTCTGATCCGTCCGGCGCCGGTTCCCGGCTTCATGGGTCCGCGTTCCATGGCCCTGCCCGAGTTCGACCCGTTCTGGTCCAAGGTGGCCGAGGCCGACATCCTGGTGGGCATGCACTCCTCTGACTCCGGCTACCAGCGCTACACCAACGAGTGGGAAGGCATCAGGGACGGCGAGATGTTGCCGTTCAAGGGTGTCTCCGGCTTCCAGGCCATCACCGGACACCAGGGTCGCGCCATCATCGACACGGTGGCCTCATTGGTGGGCCACGGGCTGTGCTCGCGCTTCCCCACCCTTCGGTTCACCCCGGTCGAGAACGGCAGCAACTGGGTCCGTCCGCTACTGGCCGACATGGCGCACGCCTGGAACGAGGCCCCCAACTCCTTCGACGAGCACCCGGTCGAGGTGTTCAAGCGGAACATCTACGTGCACCCCTTCCACGAGGAGGACCCCAAGGGCCTCATCGAGTTGCTGGGCGCCGACCGCGTGCTGTTCGGCTCCGACTACCCCCACCCCGAGGGCATGTCCGATCCCATCACCTTCGTCGACGACCTCGAGGGTCTCCCCGACAAGGATGTGCAGCTGGTCATGGGGGGCAACCTGAACCGCTTGATGGGCTTCGGCGCCGCCGCCTGACCGCCGCGCGCCGCCGCCTGACAGCCGCCTGACCGTGGGCCGGCCTCCTCGCGGAGAGGACCCTGCACTGGGGAGGCCAGCTGCGGCGCGGCCAGCTGCGGCGCGGCCAGCTGCGGCGCAGCCAGCTGCGGCGCGGGAACTATTGGAGAGAGCCCTCCGGCAACGGATCGACGACCACCGAGCGTCCGCCGACCCAGCGGCGAAGCAGGATGAAGCCGCCTTTCAGCGCGGCGCGGTCCCATTGCCCGAATCCCATAGAGGTGCCGGGCGTGCCCAGCGTGGCCGGCAGGCACTTCACCCGCTCGAGGGCCTCTTTCACCCCGGCGCGGGTCAGGCTCTCGGCCCCGGCCAGTCCCTCGACCAGCAGCCGGCCCATGTCGTCGCCCGAGGCGACGGTCATGGGGAACACTGCGTCACCGTCGCTGCGGGCGGCCAGCAGTGAGCGGAGCCGGGGGTTCTGCTCCGACCAGGCGTCCACGTACGTCCAGCCCTCCCAGTCGGCGACCCACTCCGGGTAGGCATAGCCGAACATGAGGGCTGAGTTGGCCACCACCCGGGGATGCCAGTCGGCCGCGGTGAGGGCCCGGCCCAACGCGCCGGCGGAGAGGCCGAGGCCCAGGTAGACAAGGGCGTCAGCCTCCTGGCGGCGGAGGTCGTCCACGATGGCGGAGAGGTCGGTGGTCACCGGCGAGATGAGGGACTTGGCCGTGATCTGCAGGCCCAGGCGGCCCACCGCGTCCTCGAAGAACTGCCCGTATCGGGACCCGATGGGCGACTGGTCCTGCACCAGCACCAGGCGCCGGCAGCCCTCCGCCTCCAGGTGGTTGGCCAGGAGGTGGGGCTCTTCTTCCAGGGAGCCGATCTGGTAGTGGAACATCCATTCGCTCCGGGTCCGATCGCTGCCCGTCCAGTTGACACACGGAATCCGCGCCTCATCGGCCAGGTCCCGGACGACCAGGCCATTGTCGGTGATGGTCGGGCCCATGATGACGAGCGCGTCCTGGGCCACCAGCCGCTCGAAGCCCGCCGTCACCGCGGCGGCCGTGCCCTGGGGCAGGCCATCGGTCACCTCGGTGACGAAGCTGACGTCACGATCCAGCCGACCGGCGGACACCGCCTGGTCGACGACCCGGCGCATCTCGCCGATCATCGGGCTCTCGGGCCCGGGATGGTCGAGCAGCACTCCAACCACGATGGGGGCAACGTCACTCATCTCGGACCTCCGGGTTCCAGGGTTATCCAGCTTCCACCGGTCGCTGCCGATTGGCGCACGGCATCGACCACCTGCATGCAGGCCACGCCGTCGGCGAAGGTGGCCGGTCGGGGACCGGGCCCCGCCGGCTCGCCCTCGATGGCCCGCCGAAAGGCACGGGTCAACATGATGTAGGGCGGGAGCTCCGTGCGGGTCATGTCGGCCAGCGGGCCGACGGCCAGGTCCTCCACGTCGGGCAGGGCCAGGAAGTCGGGCGGGTCGAGCCGGCGTCCCTGGGGGTTGTCGGCGTCGGCGATCCGGACGCTGTCCGCCTCGGACCACATCGTCCCGCCCGTGCCCACGATCCGGTTGGTGGAGAAGGCCGGCCCGATGGCTGCGGCACACTGCATGAGGGAGACGTCGACCCCGCTGCGCATGACACAGCGAATATCGAAGCTGTCGTCGACGGCCAACGCCGGGTCGCTCACGGCGGGAAGGCCGGCGCTCACCGCTTCGACCTCGCCGAACCACTGCCGGAGGGCATCGATCCGATGCGAACCGGAGGCGCCGAACCATCCGCCTCCGGCGGCAGGGTCGTACCACCAGTCGGCCATGGGAAATGACCGGAGCATGGACAGGAACGAGGCCCCCAGCATCAGCCTCGGCGTCCCGATCAGCCCCGAGTCGAGGGCCCACCCGATCACCGCCTGGTCAGGCGACCAGCGGAATTCGTGGCCCAGCCAACCGACGACACCGGCGGCGTCGGCCGCCTTCACCAGCTGCCGGGCCTGGGCCGCATCAAGGGTGAACGGCTTCTCGCACAGCACGTGGCAGCCGGCTTCGATGGCCTCGGTGGCCAGCGGCGCATGGGAGGCCGGTGGCCCGGCAATCGATACGGCGTCGACCCCGACGTCGAGCGCTTCGCCCATCGAGGTGACAGCGTGGTCGACGCCCAGGCGCTCGGCCCGGCGGGCGGTGCGCGCCGTGTCCCGACCGACCAGGGCCACGACCTCGAACCCGGCGGCGCGCAGGGCCGGTACGTGGATGCGGGCCCCGAAGGAGGTGCCTACGACGGCGGCACGCAGGCTCACGCCCGGTCGGTGGCCAGGCGGGGATCGCCCGCCGGCCGATCGGTAGGGGGCCAGCCCTCCACCAGGCCGTGTTCGGCGCAGAAGGCCTGGCTCTCGATAAGGGATCCGTTCACGGGTGGGTTCTGAGGATCGTTGGCCAGCCAGGCGATGACCTCGCCGCACACCTCAGGGGGCGCGGCGTAGGTCAGGTCGAGGCCCTCCTGGTCGGCCACGTGGAGCTGCATCCGCTCGGTGCGGATGAACCCGGGATGCACGTTGTAGGACCGAAGGCCCCGCTCGCCCAGCTCGACGGCCAGGATGCCGGAGACCTTGAAGAGCCCTCCCTTGCCCACGGCATAGCCGACGCCGTAGCTGCCCATGTCGATCGGATCGGTGTAGGCCACCCCCGACGTCACGTTCAGCACCGTTCCCCCGCCCCGCTCGACCATGGCGGGAACGAGCAACGAGATGAGGGCGAGCGGCCCCATGACGTCGATGTCGATCTCGTCACGCAGGTCGGAAAGCGAGAGGTCGAGGATGGCGGCCTGGGCCCCGCGCCCGGTGTAGATGGCGTTGTTGACGAGCACGTCGACGTGGCCCCACTGCTCGAGGATCCTCCCCACGGCCAGGCCGATGGACAGGGGGTCGGTCAGGTCCAAGCCGACGGCGAGCGCGTCGCGGCCCTCGGCCCGCACGAGCTCGGCTGTGCTCTCCACGCTCCCGGGCAGCGCACGCCGAGTTCCATCGTGGGCCACGTCGAAGCCCTCGCCCTCGCGGACGGTGCGTGCGGTGACCACAACGTCGAAACCGGCTTTGGCCAGTGACACCGCCGCGGCCCGACCCACCCCTCGGCTGGCTCCGGTGACCAGTGCCACCCTGCGATCGCTTGTCATGACTGCCCCTCCTCGTTGGTGAACTTCGGCCCGGCGTCTCTCCCGGGCCCCTTCTCGTTTCCCCGCAGGAACGACTCGTGCCGATGCCGATGCACCGGGCGGACCGCTTGTCGATCGATGGTTCAGAAGGGTCGCTCCACCCCGACCGCGGGACCGGGGGTGAACGTCGCCGGCATGGTGACCACCCCGGCCAGCTCCGGGTTCCCCTTGTAGAAGCGGGTTGCCTCATGGTCGACCTGGTAGTCGGGAATCCGGCTCAGGACCTCGCCCATCAGCACCGCGAACATGGTCCGGGCCAGGTGCATGCCGATGCAGCGGTGGGGGCCGACACCGAAGGCCAGGTGCGGGTTGGGGGTGCGATCCAGCACGACCTGGTCGGGCCGGTCGAACACCTTCTCGTCGAAGTTGGCCGCCAACCAGCTCATCATCACGAAGTCACCCCGTTTGAGCTGCCGGCCCCCCAGTTCCACGTCTGCCGCCACCGTCCGGGTCAGGGTCTCGTTGACCGAGGTGAAGCGAAGGAATTCCTCGGTCGCCGGCACCAGGAGGTCGGGCTCGTCGATGAGGCGCTGACGCAGGTCATGATGGGTGTCGAGGTGGTGCAGGGCGAGCGACGTGAGCGACGACGTGGTGTCCAGGCCGCCACCGATGAGGTTCCACAGCACGCCGATGAGCTCGTCGTCGCGCAGCGTGCGACCGTCCTCGATCTCCAGGTTGACCAGCTGGCTCAAGACGTCGTCGCGAGGGTCCTTCCGGCGCTCCTCGGCCGTGCGCAGCAGCTCGGCGATCATGTCGGCGATCATGTCGCGTGAACGAGCCTGCTCCTCGCCTTCATTACCGGCCGCGTTCACCGAGTGGAAGACCTTGGCGTAGTACGTCCAGCTCTCACAGGGAAGCCCCACCATCTTCATGGTGAGTACAGCGGGGACGGCATTGGAGAAATCGGTGACGATGTCCATGCCGCCGTCGGCGATCTTCTGGTCCAAGAACCAGGTGGCGCACTGTTCGATGAACGGCCGGTAGGCGGCCACGGCCGAGGGCAGCATGAAGGGGTTGAGGATCCGCCGCAACGAGGCATGGGTCGGGCCCTCGACCTCGGCGATCAGGGCCGGGGGCACCCCGGGCATACGCGGGACGCCCATGATGCCGATGTACTCGATGCCGTCGGGCGAGTTCTCCTCGTACTTGGAGGTGAAAGTGGCGCCGTCCCGCGACACCGCGGCCACCTCGTCGTAGCCGCTCACGATCCAAAATCCCCCGTAGTGGGAGTTGTGCGCCACCGGGCACTTCCGCAGGTCCGCCCACTTCTCGTGACGGTTGTCGAAGAACTCGTCGGAATGATGGTCGAAGTCGACCATCGCATCGTCGGTCACGCTCATGAAAGGGACCTTTCCCCTCTGGTCAGCACTTCGGGCCCGTCGGCCCCCACCCGTACCAGCTCGCGCTGGAGGAACCCGCCGGTACCTTCGGCGGTCACCCACGACTGGACACTGAGGACCGAGCCCTCGTCCAGGGATGCCGCCACACCTCGCCCGAAGCCGATCAGCGGAGCTTCGGCCCCGAGCCCGATCCCATGGGCCAGGGCGACGGAGGCCTCGGGCTCCCCGGTCGACTCCCACGCTTTGTACAGATCGGAGCCGGTGTTCCCCGGCTGGCAGGCGGCGAGCAGGGCGTCGAGCCCCCGGAAGCACCGGTCGGCCAGCGCCGCCGTTCCCGGCGGCGGGGTGGCGCCGGAGGCTCGGGTCCGGGCCAGACCACCCTCGTAGCCGGCGTAGAGGGCGCCAGGCGACAGGACCACCAGCTCGTCGTCGCCGATTGGTCGACCACTGACCAGGTTCCTGAAGCGGACGGGACCGCGCCGGGGTGTGGCGAAGGCCACGCTCTCGCTCGGCGGTGTGGGCGCGCCGAGGCGGGCGACGCATTCGTCGTACACGCCGAGCAGCTCCCGTTCGGTCACCCCGGGGGCCAATGCGGCCTCGAGGGCCGAAAGCCCGGCCTCGGCCAGGGCGGCAGCCACGGTGATGCAGGCGATCTCGTCGGGCGTCTTGGTCGCCCGGGCTCCAGCCAGCGCTTTCGACGCGTCGGCCAGCTCGGCCGTGGGTACCACCGTGGGCAGCACCTGTGCGAAGAAGGGGCTGAGTGAATCGGTTCCGACCCGGCGGGACGCGGCCAGCCCTGGGATCGTTCCCAGCGCAGCCAGCAGGTGGGCCGGGTTCCAGAACATCCCGTAGAGATCCTCATGGCCGATCTCGGGGGGAATGCCCTCGTCCCATACCGACAGGAGGTGGACGCGTTCCGTGCTCCGCACCACCACGCACACCGGGGCAAAGGGAAAGGTCCCTGCCCGCCACAGCTGGCGAGCACCCGACGCGTAGCGGACGTTCCCCGATCGACCGAGGACGACGGCGTCGAGCCGGGCGGCATCCATGGCGTCGAACAGACGTCGCCGGCGTTCCTGGCGCAGCCGGGTGAAGTCGACGCGGGCGGTGTCCTCGAGCGCCATGACCCCGGCGTTCACTGTCCCACCTCGAAGGGGTCGTACCGGGTGCCGCTGAGCGGGATCCATCCGTCATCGGTGATGGCCACGATGTCCTCGGACCGGTAGCCCGCCGCCCCCTCGTCCCAGATCACCGGTTCGAACACTACGACCATGCCCGGCACCATGACCAGCGTCTCATCGAAGGCCTCGCCCAGATCGGTCCCGATCAAGGGCATCTCGGCACTGTCGGTCCCCACCCCGTGCGCCAGGTAGAAGTGCTCGATCCAGGGCTTGACCCCGTCATTGGCGGCGATGGCGGCACGACCGAGCTCCAGGGCGGTAACGCCCGGCTTGCAGATGTCCAGGGCGGCGTCCACCACCGAACGCCAACGCCGGAACTGCGAAACCTGGCGGTCCGACGGATGGGGGCCTGAGCTGGTGAGCCAGGTCCGACCGTAGTCCGACGCGTAGCCGTGGTGGGAGATGCCCGCATCCACCCAGATGACGTCGCCGGCACGGAGGATCCGGTCGGTGGAGGAGGTGGGATAGGCCAGGTCTCCGTGGCTGGTCCAGGGCCCGGCCGCTCTGGTCGGCTCCATGACCTGCCAGATCGGGTCGATGGCGTTGGCCGTCGCCCCCAGCTCGAAGACCCGGCGCAGGAACGTCCCGCTCAGCTCGGTCTGGCGGACACCGGGCCGCAGGGTCGGCCGGGTGGCATCCATGGCCAGCTCGGTGATTCGTTGGGCGGCTCGGATGCACGAAACCTCGTCGGGGGTCTTGGTCAGCTTGGCCGGCCCCATCACATCTCGGGCGTCGGTCCATTGGAAGCGCCCGAGGGCGCCCAGCATGGGGTGGGTCTGCTCGTCGACGCCGAGGCGGGCCCCGGGCGCGAACAGCTGCCCCAGCGCTTCGGCCAGCTCGCCGATCCCATCCTCCAGGTCGGGGAAGAGCGGCCCGTGCAGGTGGTCGGCCGGGAGCTCGGGCGTCGCCCCGTCCCAGTAGGGGGTGAACAGGTGGGGGGCAGCCGCCCCGGTCACGACGACGGCCACGGACCGGAACAGTCCCGCCCGGCCGCTGTCCTCACCGGGTGCGTCCGCTCCGGTGGCATAGGCCACCGAGCTGCAGCCGAGGAGCACGAGCCCGTCAAGGCCCTGGATCTCGAGGTGCTGTTGCAACCGGCGGTGCCGATCGGCCCGCATCCGGGCCAGATCGGGCTCGCTCGGTACGGGCAGCCCGGCAATCGCCGCCCCCGTTGCCCAGTCCTCCACCGTCATGGAGCTTCCCTCCCGGTCCTGCGTATCTGCCTGCTGTATACATGCCTGCTGCGTACCTGCCTGCTGCGTACATGCCTGCGGTCGCCCGCCTACTCGGAGAGGTCGATTGCCGCGAACCGCTCTGGGTGGATCACGACCCCCTCCTTCTGTCGGCTTGATCCTACAACGGTTGTTCTCCAACCGGGGGCGCCGGCGGCGCCTCAGGGGGCGGTGTACTGCCAGCTGCGTTCGGGCGCCGCGCCGGGGGGATAGATCAGGGCATGGACGTCGAACCATATGGGCAGGATGTAGCGCACGTAGAAGGCGTGCTGGGTCACCCGGGGCGTCACGATGTCGTCCAGCTCCTTGAGGCGCAGCCGATCGTCCTTCTCCTGGAACCGGCGGCACGTCTCCAGGAGGTCGTCCACCTGCTCGCGGGTGGCGAGCAGCAGGCCCAGATGGTCGTAGCTCGGCGACTGGATGGGATCATCGACCTCCATCAGGAGGATGAACTGACCGTCGTCGGGCCTTAGCAACTGTCCGAGTTGGCCGAACAGCTCGTAGGGAGCCGACTGCCAGCCCAGCACGCCGCCGTAGAACGAGTCGATGTCGGAGCGGGTCGCCTCGTCCAGCGCGCCGCGGGCGAACGTGAGCTCCATATGGTTGAACCGCACGGGCAATTCCTCCTCCGGGAGCCGGAGGTCCAGGTCCTGGGGCCCCCGTCCCCAACTATAGGACCGACCTCGGCGTCGTCTACTGTTGGCGCCGGCTGGGCGAGAACAATGGTTCCCTGATGGCGGGGGAAGGCGACCGCAATCTCCGGCCCCGTCGTCAACCGGCGGCACGTGCGAGAGGAGTGAACATGGATATCAGTGGTTCAGCAGCATTGGTGACCGGCGGGGCCGGTGGACTGGGTGAAGCGACGGTGCGGCGCCTGGTGGCGGCGGGGGCGAAGGTGGTCATCGCCGACCTGGCCAAGGACAAGGGGGAAGCACTGGCCAAGGAGCTGGGCTCGATGACTGAGTTCGTGGAGACCGATGCCACCAGCGAGGAGAGCGTGTCCCACGCCCTGGACCGCGCCGCCAGTCTTGGTCCGGTTCGCGTGACCGTGGCTGTCCACGGTGGGTTCGGCGGCGGCGGCCGGACGCTGAAGGCCGACGGCAACCCGCACGCGCTGGACGACTTCCGCAAGGTGATCGATCACTACCTGGTGGGAACGTTCAATGTGCTGCGCCTCTCGGCTGCGGCCATGGCCAAGTCGGAGCCCAAAGAAGACGGTGAGCGCGGTGTCATCATCAACACGGCTTCCATCGCCGCTTTCGAAGGCACGATCGGGCAGGTGGCCTACGCCAGCGCCAAGGGCGGCGTGGTGGGGATGACCCTGACCGCGGCCCGGGACCTGGCCGTGGTGGGCATCCGTGTGGTGACCATCGCGCCGGGAACGTTCATCACCCCCGCCTACGGGGCCGATCCCGAGGTGGTGGAAGCGATGTGGGCGCCGGCGGTTCCCTTCCCAAAGCGGATGGGCCAGCCCGCAGAGTACGCGCAACTGGTCCAGTCCATCTGGGAGAACTCGTACCTCAACGGTGAGATCATTCGGATCGACGGCGCCATTCGCTTTGGGCCGAAGAGCCCCAGGTGAGCCCGCGACGATGACCGACGCCACCGAATCGGGTGAAAAGCGCCGCCCCGGCCTGGCTCGAGGCCATGCCTTCGATGCTTTTGACCTGACGACGGTCGATGTGGACGGGGCCGACGGGGCGATCGAGATGGAGGTCACTCCTCAGGTGGTGAACAGCTCGGGGGCTCTGCAGGGCGGCCTCATGGCCACGCTCATCGATCTGGTGGCCGGCACAGTCCTGCTCGAGGGCGAGCTCGGCCCGCAGCGTGGCACCACCAGCGACATGTTCATCACCTTTCTGGACGCCGCTCGCGTGGGTCCGGTCCGGGCCACCGCCCACGTGCTGCGCCGAGGGAAGCGGACCGCGGTTGTCCGGGTGGACGTGCACGACCGTGGGGCAGAGGACCTCTATGTGGCCACGGCCACCCTCACCTTTTCGGTCCGACCCACCGGACCGCCCGCCAGCGCGCCGTAGCGATGCCCGGCGGGGGCTGCGGTCAACCCGGGTTGGGGCCGAACCGGTCCCAGTCCCATCTCATCATCGACTCGAAGGGAGCGGCGAGCAACGGCCGGACCGGCGCGTTCTCCCATGCCCGCTCGAGCACCGGCGCCAGCCCCGCCCCGACGGTGGCCGGATCGTCGTCGAGGTAGCAGACGGTGATGGTGTAGGCGCCGTCGCTGAACATCGGTCGACGGATGGCCGGGGTGGTGGCGTACGTCCACGCCCCGGCCACACCGGGAACCGACACCAGCTCGGGGACCAGCTCGACGTGCCTCCGTTGGAGGTACGCGTCCCGCCCCGATGGGTCGGTCGGCTCTTCGACGATCAGATAGATGCCCCGATGCGGTCGAAAGGGCACGACCTCGGCGGCGACGAGGATGCGAGGGGCGGCGTGGGCCTCGAGGAGCCGCAGCGCCCCCCGGTACTGGGAGGGCAGCGCCTGGGAGTACCGGCCCAGCTCGGCCAGGTGACGGCCCAGCGTCATGAACTCATCGATGGTCTCGTCGACCGGGTTGCCCATCAGGTAACAGACGACGTGGTCGACGGCCGACCAGCCCTCCACCTCGGCCGCCCTGACGGCCCGGCACGACGGCGTCGAGGCCCACCGCTGGCCCAACAGGAGGCCGGGAAGCTGGTACTGCTCAGGCATGTGGTCCAGCTGGTGCCATGCCAGGTAGGGCCGGTCATCGCCGGTGGGGGAACGGTGGGACAGCGAAAAGAAGCCAACCTTGACCCGGTTCATGGTCCCCCTGACCTTTGGACGATACGGGCTGGACGATACGGGCTGGACGATACGGGCTGGACGATACGGGCTGGACTTTTGCCGTGCCACATGTCTTCCTAGCCGATGGTGGGCCGGATCCTCTCCTCCAAGAACGTGACCACCGCGTCGGAGAAGGCGTCATTGCGGTCCCCGGCGATCATGTGGGCAGCCCCATCGACACCGACCACGGTGGCCTCGGGGATCTTGGCCAGCAGCTCGTCGACGCCCTCTTGGGTCACGACGTCGCTGAGCAGGCCCCGCACCAACATGGTGGGGACGTGGATGTTGCTCATGGCCACGTCGATCAGCCCGGCCAGACGGTCCGGCACCACTTCGGTGCGGCCCTGTCCGATGAACTTGGGGTCCCAGTGCCAGTACCAGCGACCGTCGCGCTCTCGCAGGACCTTCTTGAGCCCCGACGGGTTCACCCGTTTGGAGCGCTGAGGGGTATAGGCGGCAATGGCCTCGGCCGCCGCCTCCAGCGTCTGGAACCCGTCGAGACCCGACTGCATGAACGACCTGATGCGCTCGATTCCCTCCGGGTTGCTCTTGGACGTGATGTCCACGAGGACCAAGCCGCACGAGACGACGCGGTCGCTGGTTCCCTCGGCCAGCATGGCCGCCATGCCACCGAGGGACGCGCCGACCAGGACCGGCGGCCGTTCCAGCTGGTCCACGACAGCGAGGCAGTCCGCGCTATAGGCGGTGAACGAGTAATCGCCGTTTGGTGCCCACTCGCTGTCGCCGTGACCGCGGAGGTCGAGGGCCACCGTCCGCCACCCTCGGGACGCCACAGTCTCGGCCGTCGTGCCCCAGGCGTGCCTGGTCTGACCACCCCCATGGAGAAGGAGCACGGGGGGTGCGTCGGGATCGCCGCGCACATCCGCCACCAGCTGCAATCCCTCGAAGCCTTCGAAGACCACCCGTTCGACGTCCATGAGCCCAATCAAAGCACCCGGACCAGTTGATCCCCAACCGGCACCACCGGTCGGGCTCCGCCGATGCCGGTATTTAGTGGCCGGTCCAGTTCGGGGCGCGCTTCTCCAAGAAGGCCACCGCGCCCTCTTTGGCGTCGTCGCTACCGAAGACCCGGGCGATCTCCTCCGGCGTGGCCCAGCCCAGCTTGGGATCGTCCAGCACTGCCCGCCGCGTCAGTTCCTTGGTCGTCTGGATGGCCAGAGGGCCGTTGGCGGCGATGACGGCCGCGAGCTCAAGGCTCGACTCGATCAGCTGGTTGGCGGGCACGACCCGGTTGACCAGTCCCCATGCCGCAGCCCGGGACGCATCGATGTACTCGCCCGTCAGCGCGATCTCCATGGCCAGGGCCAAGGGCAGGCGGGTCCCGAGCAGCGTCCCGCCACCGCCGGCGAGCAGCCCGCGCTTCACCTCGGGCAGTCCGAATCGGGCGGTATCGGCCGCCACCACCAGATCGCAGGCCAGAACCACCTCGAACCCGCCGCCCACGGCGGCACCGTTCACTGCGGCGATGATCGGCTTCGGGCAGGGGTTTTGAAACAGGTTGAATCCCTGACCGCCGCCGCTGTCGTCGGTGCTCCGTTCGGGTGGAGGGGCGTCCGCCGGCTTGGCTGACTGCTCGCTGAACGCCTTGAGGTCCATACCGGCGCAGAACACCCGATCGCCGGCGCCGGTGATCACAACCACTCGGGTGTCGTCATCCCGAGCGATCTCGTCGAACGCCCGACCCAGCTCGGCCAGGAGACCCGGATCGAGGGAGTTGGCTGCCTGTGGTCGGTTCAGCGTCAGGAGCTGGACCGACCCTCGCTGTTCCCGTTCGAGATCCATATCTACGTCTACCCCCGGTGCCGTTCGTTCGGAACCGTTACGGTACCTCATCGACCCTGACGGTCGACTCGGGCAGATCCGTTCAGGCCAGTGGCTCGGTTGCCTCGCTCGTGGCTCGGTACACTGCGTCCATGCGAGTCATCGTTGATTTCGACCAATGCGAATCGAACGCGTTGTGCATGGCGGCCGCCCCCGAGGTGTTCGAGGTGCGTGACGACGATTTCCTCTACGTGCTCCAAGAGGAGCCGCCCGAGGAGCTGCGGGCGAAGGTCGAGGCCGCAGCCCGTTCGTGCCCGAAGACAGCCATCACCATCGAGGACTGAACGGCCATCACCATCGGGGACTGAGAGGTCCCTGGGCGGCACCGTCGTGACGACGGATCCGCAGGAGCACGGCGGCGGCCACACGCTGCGCCACACGGTCGACCAACGTGCGGACGGCAATGTGGGCATGCCAAGATCGATCATGATCAGGGAACAGCGGCGGTCGCGCCGTATCGCCATGACCCCCGAGGAACGGGACGACTTCCTCCTCGAGCAGCGCACCTGTCGGTTGGCCACCGTCAATGCGACAGGACCGCACTTGAGTGCTGTCTGGTTCGTGTGGGACGGCGACGCGCTGTGGGTGTCTTCGATCGTCAAGAGCCAGCGCTTTACCGACATCCAACGAGATCCTCGGGTGAGCGTGATGGTCGATGACGGGCATGACTTCGGCGAGCTGCGCGGCATCGAGATCATCGGGCGGGCCGAGGTGGTCGGCGATGTGCCGCGCACCGGTGAGGTCAACGACGAGCTGGTGACCCCCGAGCGCCTCTCGGGCGATAAGTACAGCGGTGGTCAGTTCTTCTACGACGGCCGCCATGCCTGGCTCCGTATCGTCCCCGAGAAATTCGTCAGCTGGGACTTCCGCAAGATGGGTACGGCGTGACCCGACCACTCCCGCAGCTCACACCGGAGAACGAATTCTTCTGGACATCGGGCGCCGACGGCAAGCTCCGGTTCCGGCGCTGCGCCAAGTGTGGCTCCTTCCAACATCCGCCCGGCCCCATCTGCCGCACCTGCGGATCCGACGACCTCGCCCCCGAGCCCGTGGCCGGGACAGGCGTGGTGGCGGGCTTCACCGTCAACGAGCACACCTGGACGCCGGCTTTCCCTCCGCCGTACATCATCGCCATCGTTGCCATCGACGAGGATCCCCGGGTCAGGTTGACCACCAATCTGGTGGACGTGCCTTTGTCCGAGCTCACCGTGGGGCGACGCGTCGAGGTGCGTTTCGAGCACGTCGAGGACGTCTGGGTTCCCGTGTTCACCCTGGCCTCGGACGGTCCGGCCGAGGGTGCCCTCCCGGCCGAGGAGCCCACCGCCCCCTACGTGCGGCCCATGGCGCGGGCCGACAAGTTCGAGGAGAAGGTGGCGCTCACTGGTATCGGCACGTCCAGGATCGGACGGCGCCTCGGTGTGGACCCGCTCGCTCTGACCGTCGAGGCCTCCCGCAGAGCCGTCGAAGACGCCGGGCTGACCATGGCCGACATCGACGGGCTCTCCACCTATCCCGGCAGCCCACCTATGGGCGGCCACTCCGAGGGCGGGGTGACGGCGCTGGAGGAGTCCCTCCGGATCCGACCGACCTGGATCAACGGGGCGGGGGAGACCCCTGGCCAGGGCGGGTCCGTGATAGCGGCCATGCTGGCTGTGGCCGCTGGTCTCTGCCGCCACGTGCTGTGCTTCCGAACGGTGTGGGAATCAACCTGGGCCGAACGCCTGCGCCAGCGCCCACCTACCTCCGGCGGCGGTCGGGTGGAGGGGGACATGATGTCGTGGCGCATGCCCTACGGGGCGTTGAGCGCGGCCAACTGGATCGGCATGAACGCCTCGAACCACTTCCATCGCTACGGGACGACCCGGGCCGCACTGGGGGCGATAGCGGTCAACGCCCGGCGTAACGCCGGGCTCAATCCCGACGCCATCTACCGCGAGCCGATGACCATGGACGACTACTACGCGGCCCGCATGATCACCAGCCCCTTCGGCCTCTACGACTGTGATGTCCCCTGTGACGGGTCCATCGCCGTGATCGTTTCCGCCGTCGATGCCGCAGCCGACCTGCGGCGCCCGCCGGTGCTGGTCGACGCCGTCGGTACCCAGGTCATCGACCGGATCAGTTGGGACCAGGGGACGCTGCACCACGAGCCCCAGACGCAGGGACCGGCGGCCCACCTGTGGTCGCGGTCGTCACTGCGCCCGGACGACGTGGACGTGGCCGAGCTCTATGACGGCTTCACCTTCAACTGCCTGAGCTGGATCGAGGCATTGGGGTTCTGCAAGACAGGGGAGGCCGGTGACTTCCTGGCCGACCCTGATCGCATCTCGCTCACGGGCGAGCTGCCCCTCAATACCTTCGGCGGCCAGCTCTCTGCTGGGCGTACCCACGGATATGGCTTCATCCACGAGGCGGTGGTACAGCTGCGAGGCGATGGCGGCGAACGGCAGGTGGCCGGGGCCGAGGTGGCGGTGGTCAGCACGGGCGGGGGAACGCCCGGCGGCTGCTTCCTTCTGACCAAGGCCCGCTGACCAAGGCGCTCGAGCGCGACGGACCTGGAAAGACTCCGTACGCGGTCTGCTCAGCCCGCGACGCTCATGCGTCGACGGTGAACGTGCGGCGCACGAAGCGCCAGTTCCCGTCCACCTTGGCCAGGGTGTCTGTGTACTTGCCCGATGCGGTGATCTCCTGGCGCGGTGGATCCCCGAGTAGGGCGTACATCTGGACGTAGGCCTGCAGCGTGGCCTGGTCACCGTGACCGTCGATCACCAGGTTGGTGGCCACATGGCGAGGCGCCCGCGCCGACGCATGGAACTGCTGGCCGAATTGTTCGAGGGCAGTGCGCCCTTCGACCTGCAGCTCGCCGGCGTCGAGCACGCCGTCGTCCACGAACGCGCCGGCGAACGCCGCACTGTCGCCGCTGTCGATCGCGTGGTTGTAGCGGGCGACCAGCTGTTGGATGGCCAGCTGATCGTCGATCGTCAGTCCCATGAGTCCCCCGTCTCGGTTCCGACCGGGCTCGACTGCCCTCCGGAATCACCGTTTTCGCTGTGCGGTCGCGATGCTATAACTACCGACGAGGAGAAGGAGCACCTCATCGGGCCCGGGGGGAGGTCGACCATGGTCACACGAGCACACCAGCCGTCGCTGGGGGAGCGGGTCGCCGAGCTCGCCGAGCTTCCCCACCGACCGGGCGTGGCATGGTCACCGGCGGTCCGTCCCACCGAGGGACCCGAAGCCTGTGACGTCGTGGTGGTGGGAAGCGGTGCAGCGGCGCTCTCGGCTGCCACCGCTGCGTTGGCGACGGGCGCATCGGTGGTGGTGTGCGAGAAGGCACCGGTGCACGGGGGAACGACGGCCTGCTCCGGCGGCGTTGCCCATATCTATGGGAACACGGTCATGCAGGCGGCGGGGATCGCCGATCCCCGCGACCGGGCCCTGTCCTATATGGCACTGGTGAGCTATCCCGCGGCGTTCGATCCCGACGCTCCGTCCCTCGGGATCCGACCCGCGGAGCTGGCACTGCTCGAGACCTATTACGACCGGGGGACCGAGGTGATGGCCCGCCTGGCCGAGGTCGGAGCGGTACGCATGGAAAGGCCCTGGTTGGCCTGGGACGGACAGATGTACCCGGACTACTACGAGCCGCCGGAGAACGTGGCCGCGCGCGGCCGGGGCATCCAGGCGGTGACGCCGGATGGCGGAACGGGGAACGGGGGCGAGCTGGTGCGCCAGCTGATGGCCTTCGCCCGCAGCCGGCGCACCGAAGTGCGCCTGGGTCACCGCGTGGTCGACCTCGTGCTCGAGGAGGGCACGGTGGCCGGTGTCGTCGTCGATGACGGGTCGGCCTGCCGGACGATCCGGGCCCGGGGCGGCGTGGTGTTCGGGTCAGGCGGCTTCGCCCACAGTCCCGAGCTCCGGGAACGGTTCCTCCGCGGCCCCATAGCCGGGGGCTCGGGGGTCCCCTCCAACACCGGCGACCTGGTGGGGATCGGGACTCGGGCCGGGGCGGCGTTCGGGGGGATGCACAACGGTTGGTGGAACCAACAGGTGCTCGAAGCGGTCGACGACTACGCCCACTCGGTGCTCGATGTGTGGGCCATGCCCGGCGACGGCATGGTGCTGGTGAACCGGTTCGGTGTCCGTGCCGTCGACGAGAAGCGGGAGTACGAGTCCCGCGGCCGCGTGCACCATGTGTTCGCCGATGACGAGTACGTCAATCGGGTCATGTTCATGGTCTACGACCGACGGACGGCCGAGCGCTTTGGCGGCCGGTACCCAATCCCGCCCGCCGGAGCGGTGGCCGACCATGTCGTGACCGGCGCCGGCGTGGAAGGGCTGACCGAGGCGCTGTCCGAGCGACTGGAACGCCGCTCGAATGCCACCATGCCCCCCGGTATCGCCCCGGTATCGCTCTCGCCCTCGTTCGCCGAGACCCTGCGGTCGACCATCAACCGGTTCAACGTCATGGCTGAGAACGGATGCGACGACGATTTCGGCCGGGGGTCGAAAGCCGTTGAGTTCGCCTTCCACGGTCCGCCTGCCGCGGACAACCTGCTGCCGAATTCGCTCATGTACCCCCTCGATGCGGAGGGGCTGCTGTCCGCTATCTCAGTGGTGGGCACGACGTTCGACACCAACAGCGGACCACGGATCGGCACCGAGGGACAGATGCTCGGCGCGGCGGGGCCGATCGCAGGCCTCTACGGCGCGGGCAACTGTGTCGATGGCATCTTCGGCGAGGGTTACCCGGGCGGTGGTGCGACCATCGGACCCGGCATGGTGTTCGGCTTCCTGGCCGGAACCCACGCCGCGGCTCGGTCCTCTCGAGTCGGGTCACGACGTTGAAGCTGGCGTATCAGGACATCGCGACCACAGAACCGGGAGCGCCCGCCGTCGTCCTCCATGGAGAGGGCATGACCATCGATGGGCCCACCGCGGTGGCCCAGGCCACGGCCGGAGTGGGACGGGTGCTGGCCCCCTATGGGGACTACGGCTACTACCCCAGCGGGATGGAGCTGGGCGGGATCTGCTGGTACCGGGTGCTGCCCGGGTTCGCCGGAACGGACCCTGTCTCGCTGGCCAAGGCGGTGGTCCAGGTCTGCGACCTGCTCGACGACCTCGGGCTCCACCGACCGTTGCTCGTGGGCTGGGGTCAGGGCGGCGTCGTCGCCGTGGGGGCCGGCCTCCTCCGAGCCGGACAGGTTGGCTCGGTGGTCAGCGTGGACGCCCCGCTGGGGCACCTCGAGCTCCTTCCCGGTCGGGCTCTGGCCGCGGCGAACCGTCCGCCCATCCTCCTGGCCGCCACCGACCCTTCGGGCAGTCCTATCCTCGACCAGCAACAGCGCGTCCTGAGCGGCGGAGGCGCGGCCCCGACCAGCTGGTGCCGCCGGGTTGAGGGTGCGCCCGACGACAGGGACAAGGCGGTGGCGGAGCGGATCGGGCAGTGGCTCGAGGATGGCGAGGGCTAGGGGACCAGTCGGCATGGCGTTGACGGCTACCTGTTCGAATGAGCGGGCGGCCAGTCGCCGCGGAGAGAAAGACGGAGGGATACCGATGGCCGAGTTGCGGGCGCGGCGTGTGGTGTGCGGCAAGACGGAGACGGGAGGCTGGGGCGTCGTTCACGATGGTCCGGCCACCGCCGCTGAGCGACACGAGGTCCAGGGAACGCCGTTCGACCTCCTCAATTTCTGGGCGGACGACCACGTGGGTCTCGACGTCGCCGACCGCGCCCCACAGGCCAGCCTGGGGGACATCTTCTCGCTGGCACCCGGAGCGACCAGGTTCCTCATCGAATCGATGGCTCCCACCGCGGAGCCCACCGGTTGGCACCGCACCAACACCATCGACTACGAATTCATCGTGTCGGGGCAGATCGATCTGCTGATGGACGACGGCAGCTCGGTCACGCTCCGTGCCGGTGACGTGAACATCCAGTTGGGCGGCATGCACCAGTGGTGGAACCGGTACGCCGAGCCGTGTGTTTTCGTGTTGGCCATGGTCGGAGCGAACAGCGACGAGGCCCCCGACGTACGGTTGGACTGAGGGCCCGCCGGGCCGGTCGTGATGGACGAACTGGGTCGGTTGTGAGAGCGTAGGCGCTCAGGATCAAAACGAGCGTTCTCGGGGGTGCGGTGCAGGGCGACAGGAACCGGAGGTTCACATGACATCGGTGCCGGCCGACGAGGGCGTCCCCTTCGGCACGAAGATCCACGAAGTGGCCACGAAGGACCCTGACGGCGTCGGTGTGATCTTCGCCGCCGAGGACGGGAGCCAGCGAGCCGTCACCTGGCGCGAGCTGGACGACCGCTCGACCCAGCTGGCCCGGGTGATGGCCGGGCGAGGCATTCAGGTGGGGGACTACCTTGCCGTGTGCCTGCGCAACTCGCCCGAGCACCTGATGGCTTGTTTTGCCGGTTGGAAGGTGGGGGCCGTCATCGTCCCCATGCGCTGGGACCTCCCCGACTGGGAGCGGGGGCGCATCCTGGACGTTGTCGCCCCTCGCCTGATCGTCGATGCGGAGCATGCCGACCTCTTCGACGAGAGCCTCTCGGCCTCGACCGAGCCCCTCCCTGAGGCGGTTTCCCCTCACGGGTGGGCCATGTGCAGCTCCGGATCCACCGGCACGCCCAAGGTCATCGTCGTCAACAACCCGGGGGTCTACATCGAGGGGCCCGGGACCTCGACGGTGGTCGAGACGTTCGGTCCGTTGCCCCAGCCCCAACGGGTCCTGGTGCCCGCCCCGCTGTACCACACCAACGGGTTCACCACCTTCAGGAGCCTCATGTCGGGCGTGCAGGTCGTGCTCCTCGAGCGGTTCAACGCGCCCCGCATCCTCGATCTGATCGAAGAACACCGGATCACCGGCTTCATCGGGGCCACACCCATGCTCCAACGGCTGGCCCAGGTCCCCGGCATCGACGAGCGGGATCTCTCATCGATCGACTGGGTGCAACAGGGGGCGTCGCCCCTGCCGGTCTGGCTGGGTCGCCGGTGGTGCGAACTGGTGGGAGCCGAGCACTTCTACCTGAGCTATGGCGCCACGGAAGGTCACGGCCTGGCCGTCTGCCGGGGCGACGAGTGGCTCGAGCACCCCGGCACGTTGGGTCGAGGCTTCATGGAGACCGAGATCGAGATCCTCGACGCCGACGGGCACGAGCTGCCACCGGGCGAGGTGGGGAGCATCTACATGCGCACCCCCACCGGCCCCGGCGCGTCGTACGTCGGCGACAACGTCGCTCCCATGCCCCGGACCGATGACGGATTCGTCACCGTCGGGGACATGGGCTGGCTGGACGAGGAGGGCTTTCTCTACATGGCCGACCGCCGGGTGGACATGATCGTCACCGGTGCGGTCAACGTGTTCCCCGCCGAAGTCGAATCGGCCCTGAGCGAGCACCCCGGCATCGCCGATGTCGTCGTCGTCGGCTTGCGGGACCCCGAGTGGGGGCGCCGGGTCCATGCCATCGTCCAGGCCGAGGATCCGTCCCGCCCCCCCGAGGCCGACGAGGTCATCGGGTTCGCCAAGGAGCGGCTGGCGGCCTACAAGGTGCCCAAGACCGTCGAGTTCGTGTCCGCCCTGCCCCGGAGCGATGCCATGAAGCTGAGCCGGGCCTCACTGGTGGCCGAGCGCGACGGGCCCGGGCCCGACCCGGCGGCGCCCGGATGAGTCGAAGTTCGCTGAGTGGTCGAGTCGAGATGCTGCGTGGTTGATGAGTTACGTGGTCGAGTCGAGATGCTGCGTGGTTGAGGAGTTACGTGGTTGAGAAGTTACGTGGTCGACAGACGGAACGGCTGGCCCCCGGCTGGCCGGCGCGGTATACCGTGATCGCCGTCGATCGGGAGGGACTTCGACTCGGGCTGTTTGG
>DASXMT010000328.1:0-3710 GCA_036495505.1 Acidimicrobiales bacterium
GGACGGCCACGGGCTGTCTGATCGTCGTCATCGGGACGATCGACGGGTTGACCGCCCTGGACCAGATGGGAACGGTCGTCCATCCCTTCGGTCTCCAGTCTTCGGGTACCGCCGGCCACCTCGTGACCAATGCGCCCTATCTGGGTGTGGAGGGGCTGAAATCGATCGCGGCCATGGCCACGATCGCCGTTGTGCTGTACGCCTTAGCCACGCGGGCCTTCCACCGGCTCATGATCCCCATCTCCCTTCTCATCTCCCTGACCGTCAGCCTGGAGCTCCTGACCTGGATCGACCTGTTGTTCGGGAAGACCACGGACACCACCGGACGGGTTGCCCTGTTCGCCGCCGTGGTGCTGGTGGTCGTACTGGTATGGGAGTTGGCAGCCTCCGGCGAGGGCCTGACCAACCTGCACTCGCCCGTGTTCCCCCGCGAGTCCCGGGTGATGCTCTACGGGGGCTACGTCCTCCTGGTGAGCGCAGCCGTCCTCTTCTACTCGAGCCTCCACGATGCCGAGTCGGCCACGCTCCTCCGCTCGCAATTCGACGCCGAGGAATGGGTACGCGAGGGAATCCTGTTCCTCGGCGTGCCCCTGGTCATCACCTTGTTCCTCATCGGCCTGAAGCGATTGCACCCGGTGTCGGAACCAGTGGCGGAGGTCACTCCTCGGGCATGACGCCCGCTCCGACCTCGGCGGAAGCGAGCTCCCCCACCTCGAGAAGACCCGAGCTCATCTCGTCGGACAGGGTGTGAGCCGGGTGGACGTACTTGCCGCCCCGGAACCATGAGGCGGCGGCGGCGATGAAGGTGGTGGCAGCGGCGAAGTCGAAGGCCAGATGAAGCCCGTCCTGGAAGGAGGGCGAGATCAGCTTGGGGAAGAAGCTGCGCCCGGTGATGTAGTTGGCGCGCGCCGTGCCCAGGTTGGCCAGGACGTGGTGTGGGATCTCGGTCTGGAGGGGGTTGAAGCCCAAAAAGGCGGCGAACAGGCTGCCGATGGGTGGGAGGTGTGACAGCTGCTGGGCCTGATCCGACGGGACGCCTTGCGCCACCAGGCCCTGGTAGAGGTGGCCGGGAAGAGACGAGGCCAGCCCCAGGGTGACAATGGAGAAGAACACGCCGATGGACAGCACCTGGGCCGAGTTCATGAACGTGGCGTTCATGCCCGCCCCCGCGCCTCGCTGGTCGGGAGGCAGGCTGTTCATCACCGCGGTCTGGTTGGGGGCGAAGAACAGGCCCGAGAACAGCGAGAAGAAGAAGATGATGGCGGCGAAGGGAAGATAGCTGAAGTTCATGGGCAAGAGCTCGAGCAACAGATAACAAATACCGGCGCCGATCAGGCCGATGGTGGCGATCCCCCGAGCTCCGTACTTGTCGGCCACGATGCCGGAGATGGGGCCCGTGATCAGGAAGCCGATGGTAAGCGGGATCATGTAGATGCCGGCCCACAACGGGGTCCGGGAGAAGTCGTAGCCGTGCTGGGGGAGCCAGATGCCCTGCAGCCAGATGATGAGCATGAACTGCAGCCCGCCCCGGCCCATGGCCGATAGCAGCGAGGCCACGACGCCGGCGGTGAAGGCCCGGATCCGGAACAGGTGGAGTTGGAACATGGGGTTGTCCACCCGCAGCTCGATCAAGACGAAGACCACCAAGATGGCGAGGCCGCCGATCACCGTGCCCAGCACGAAGGGGCTCGTCCAGCCCATGGTATGGCCGCCGTAGGGCTGGATCCCGTACACGATCCCAACCAACACTGCGATCAGGCCGACGGCGAAGGTGATGTTGCCCGCCCAGTCGATCGTGCTCTTGACCCTGACGCCGTTGTCCCTCAGCTTCATGTATGCCCAGATGGTGCCGAACAGACCAAAGGGAACCGACACCAAGAACACCAAGTGCCACTCGATGGGGGCCAGGACACCGCCGAGGATAAGGCCGAGGAACGACCCGGTCACCAGCGCTATCCCGTTGATGCCCATGGCCTTGCCCCGCTCCTCTTCGGGAAAGGCGTCGGTGAGGATGGCGCTGGAGTTGGCGAACAGGAAGGCCCCGCCCACCCCTTGGCCCAGGCGCATCAGAATGATCCAGATCGCCGCTCCCGCTCCGGTCATCCAGGTGACGGAGAGCAGGATGGAAAAGAGGGTGAAGACGGCAAAGCCCAGGTTGTACATACGCACCCGGCCGTACATGTCCCCCACCCGACCGAAGCTGACCACCAGCACCGCCGTCACCAGCAGGAAGCCCATGAGGATCCACAGGAAATACGAGGTGTTGCCCGGAGCAAGCGGTTCCAGCTTGATGCCCCGGAAGATGTCGGGCAGCGAAATCAGGAGGATCGAGGTGTTGATCGTCACCATGAGGATGCCGAGCGTGGTGTTGGACAGAGCGATCCACTTGTAGTGGTCGCTTTGCGTCGGCTCGACCTGCGATGCCGTCGTGCTCACCTCGGTGCCGCCGTTCCAACTCCGATCGGTTCACGCACCTCGGGTCTCCTCGCTCCACGGTCACAGCTGAAACTAGATGTACCATACAGGTACATGGACCTAGTTTATCTGGGTGTACGCAGATAGGACATTTCAAAGTGGGCCAGGCTCCCGACTCCATCAGCGTCATCGAAATCGAGCTGCTCACCCTCGTTCGCCAACTGGACACGTTGGGGCGCAAGAGTTCCCTCTACCTCCGAGTCGATCGAGCCGGCTATCTGGCCCTGCGCACGCTCGAGCGCCTCGGCCCGGTACGCACCAACGAGTTGGCCGAAGCACTCCACCTGGATGCGTCGACGGTCACGCGGCAGGTGACCGCCCTGGCGGCCGGCGGGTTCGTGGCCCGTCGACCCGATCCCGCCGACGGGCGGTCCTCGATCCTGGTGGTCACCACCGAAGGCAGACGGATCATGCGTACCGTCGAGCGGGAACGTCGGGTCGTGCTCCAAGAGCTCTTCAGCGACTGGGCCGAGGACGAGCGGCGCGACCTCGGTCGGGTCTTGACCAAGCTCAACATCTCCATGGGCGACCGGATGGCCAGACGGCGCGAACAGCCCGGCTCCCCTCCGGGCGGACACGGCTGACGATCGCCGGGACCGAGGCGATTCCCCCGAGATCGTCGACTCGGGCGACCGTGCCAGATCAGGCCGTGGCCAGGGTCCGAGCCAGGATCCCCAGGGTGGCCCGCAATGCGCCTTCCGAGATGACGGGGAAGATCCCCGCGTCCTTGTAGGTCGGGTCGATGGACGACCAGTCGTAGTACGAGGTGACCGACGTCCCGTCCTCGACCGGCTCGAGCAGGTAGCCGTACACGTGACCGATCTGGGGTCGCATCTGGCCGAGGATCGTCCATTCGATCTGGCGGTCGGGTACCAACGCGGTGATGGTGACGGTCACGTCATACCGGCCCATCGGGTAGTCGTTGAGTGCCTCGCGATCCATGTGGACCACGAAGGTGTCCCCCACGGCGGTGACCGGCCCTCCCGTGGCGGCCATCAGCATGCCGGAGCTGTCGATGGCCACGTGTCCGTGTGGGTCGCTGAGCACCCCGAAGATGGACGCTGGGTCCGCCGGGATCATCCGCTGAACTTCCAATCGTTCGCTTGCCATGCCCTCATCGTGTCACGGGACCGCCCTACAGCTGCGCCCTACAGCTGCGCCCTACAGCTGCGCCCTACAGCTGCGCCCTGCAATTGCGCCTTACAATTACTCGGCCATGGCCGACGAACCCTCGA
>DASXMT010000329.1:0-8012 GCA_036495505.1 Acidimicrobiales bacterium
AGCCTGGGCCATCCCATCGCCGCCACCGGGGCCCGGATGCTCACCACCCTCATCTACGACCTGGCCCGCAAGGGCGGGGGCATCGGCGTGGCCGCCATGTGTGCGGGGGGCGGCATGGGCTCGGCCACGGTGATCGAGGTCTCTCCGGGCTGACAGGGGTCGGGCCGCACGCAGGTGAACCGAATGCAGTGGAAAGGGGGGCCATGACGGGAGACTTGTCTCCGGAGCAGACCGTGTTCAACCACGTGGGCATCTGCGTGACCGATCTCGACCGATCGAAACGGTTCTATCAAGAGGTCCTCCAGTTCCGCTACTGGTGGGAGCTCGACGCACCTGACGAGGGCACCAGCCAGCTCCTGGAGATCCGGCCGCCGGTAGGCCTGCATGCCGTGTATCTGGAGCGCGACGGCTTGGTCCTCGAGCTGCTGCACTTCAGCCAGGCCGAGGTCCGACCGTTCCGACCGCGGGTGATGAACGAGCCGGGCCTGACCCATCTTTCCCTCTCGGTCGGCGACATACCGACGGTGCTGGACAAGGTGGTCCCTCACGGTGGTGAAGTGCTCGAGCGGACCAACGTGCAGGCCGCCGTCATCATCCGCGATCCCGACGGACAGCTCATCGAGCTGACGTCGTCTGCGTGGCGGGACCATCTCCCGCCGTTGCCGGCCTGAGGCCCTCATGGCCCCTACCCAGCCGCTCCCCTCGCTGATTGCCGGACTCAGCAGCGAAGAGTACGACCCCGTGGCGCCGGACCGGGCCGAGCTCCTGGCCCGAGAAGCGGTATCGGCTCGTGTGGCAGAGGCCCGGTGCTCGAGCGGCGCTGCCGTTCGAAACCTGCTCGATGGTCGGACCACGACGGCGACCGTCCTCCGGACCTTCGACGCCGAGGCAGGCGGTGGGTTCTTTGCCGTGCCGATCGAGGCAGAGCACAGCAAGGAGGCGGCAGAGGCCACCTTTGCGCGAGGGGACGGGTCCTACGTCATCGACGTCCAGACTCATTTGGTGAGCCCGGAACGCTGGCGGGCAGGGAAGGCAGAGGCGCTGGCCGGGTTCTTGCGCATGGTCGATCCCGACCGATGGAGCGGCGGCATCGATCCCGAGCTGCTGTCTGGTGCATCATGGGCACGGCGGCTGTTCGGCGAGAGCGAGACCAACATTGCCCTGCTCACCTCGCTCCCCGGTCGGGCCCACGAGAACGTGCTGACCAACCAGGAAATCGCAGCCTGTCGCGATCTGGTCGACCGTTACGCCGGGACGAACCGGGTGCTCACCCACACGATCGTTCATCCCAACCTCGGTCCACAAGAGATGGAACGACTGCCCGAATGGGCGGAGAACCTTCGTCCGGCCGGGTGGAAGGTCTACACCTTGTGGGATCCGCCCGAGCTGATCGCCCCCGGCGGCGTCGGTAAGGGGTGGTTCCTGGATGACGAGCGCATCGGCATCCCGTTCCTCGAAGCGGTACGGAGGACCACCACCACGATCGTGTGCGCCCACAAGGGGATCGGTGCCCCCATACCGGGTGCATCCCCCGAAGGGTCCTCCCCGCGCGACATCGGCCCGGTCGCCGTGCGTTATCCCGACCTGGTGTTCGTCGTCTACCACTCGGGCTACGAGCTCGATCCCGATGGGCGTGAGGGACCCTACGACGAGGCCGGCAGCGGTCGGGGCGTGAACCGGCTCATCGCCAGCCTGGAGGAATCCGGGGTGAAGCCGGGGAGCAACGTGTACGCCGAGATCGGGAGCACGTGGTACCTGGCGTTGCGACGACCGGAGGAGGCCGCCCACATCCTGGGCAAGCTGTTGGTGGGGGTGGGCGAGGACCGGATCCTGTGGGGGACGGACAGCATTTGGTACGGATCGCCTCAGTCTCTGATCGATGCGTTCTGGACCTTCCAGATCCCCGAACGCCTGCAGGTCGAATTTGGTTACCCGCCCTTGACCAAGCAGGTAAAGGAGAAGGTCCTGTGGCGCAACGCGGCAGCCCTCTATGGAGTAGCCACTGAGGATGTGGCCAGGGCCACGTCCCCTATGGACAGCCAGGAGCTCCGCACCATCCAGTCGGCATTCTCCTCCCGGGGCTGACAGCAATAGATCTGTAGCTGGGGGGGCGGTATGAACGACGGGGACCTGCTGCCCGAGGTTGACGACCTCCTGGAGGAGTTCGCGGTGAACCGGGCCGACCTGGCCGTCGCCCTGTCCGAGCTCGAGCCGGCCTGTGCCGCGGAGGCGCGTCGTCGAAAGGCCGGTCCAAGCTGGTGGCCAGCCTGGTGGCCACCCTGGTACGGCTCAACCACGAGCTGGCACAGAAGATCGATGACGCTCCGGCGGTCACCCGGCTGGCTCGGTCCGCGACGGAGTCGCCCATGGATGCGGGAACGCCACCATGATGGCCCTGGTGACCGGGTCACTCGAGACCCTGTGGTCGAACCACGAGTCGAACTGGGCCGAGGAGCACCTCAACCAAATGCCAGCGTTATCTGCTCTCGCGCAACAAGAAGCAGACGTTCACGGTGGAGGGTCTTTCCCGGGGCACTTCGTCGCCCACATCGGCTCAGAAGACGCCGATGCCCGCGCTCTCGTTTCGCTTTTTCCACGCGTCCTTGCCGATCCGAGTGGTATCAACATCCTTGGCCAGAGATCGCAACGCACCCACGGTGGCTTGGTCCTTTGGCGTGTGCTTGAAGGGATCCCAATCGAAGAACCGGCACGAGTTCTCCCAGGTGATCTTCTGGATGTCCGAGTCGCCACATCCGGCGTCCTCGAACTCCTTCCAGGCGAACTCGGGAGATTGTGGCCACGTTGTGTCGGTATGCGGGTAGTCGCACTCCCAGGCAATGATGTCGATGCCGATCCGGTGGCGAAGCTCCAGCCCGGAAGGATCAGTGATGTAACAGGCCAGGATGTGGTCGCGAAACACATCCGAGGGCTTCTTGCCTCCGAAATCGTTCTCGAGCCAGGCCTGGTTCTCGAAGTGGCGATCGGCCCGGTCCAGATAGAAGGGGATCCAGCCGATGCCGCCCTCGGACAGGGCGACCTTGAGATCGGGGAAGCGCCGCAAGGTGGGGCCGAACAACAGGTCCTGGGCCACCAGCGCCGAGATCTGGCACGAGAGGACGATCAGGTGGTCGATCGGCGCCTCTGGGGCCTTCTGGATCAGGTCGAACCCGGCACCGATGTGGAGCGAGAGGACCATGTTCTCCTCACAGAGCGCTTGGAGCATGGGGTCCCAGTGGCCGGACAGGAAGCTCGGAAACCCCTGGGCATGAGGTGCTTCGAGGAAACTGACTGACCGGCAGCCCTTCTTGGCGATGCGATGAACCTCCTTCACCGCCAGATCGATGTCCCACATCGGGACGATGCCGAGCGGGATGAAACGGCCGGGGTAGGTGCCACACCACTCGTCGATGGCCCAGTCGTTGTAGGCCTGGAGCATCACGAGCGCCAGCTCCTTGTCGTGGGCCTCGTGGAAGGTACGGGCATTGAAGCCGGCCATGGTGGGGAAGCACATCGATGCCAGCACGCCGTTGGCGTTCATGTCGCGGACCCGCTCGTGCACGTCGAAACAGCCCGGGCGAAGCTCGGTGTAGGCGCCGGGGTTGAAGCCCCATTCCTCCCGGGGCCAGCCAACCGTGGCGGCCATGCCGAACGGCGTTGCCGTCCGCTCGCCCTGGAACACCCATTCGTCAATCCCATGCTCGCTACGGACGACCTTGGGGGCCTCATCTGCCCATTTTGCTGGGACGTGGTTCTTGTACATGTTGGGCGGCTCGATCATGTGGTCGTCGATGCTGACCAGGATCATGTCTTCCATGCGCATGTTGCTCGCCTCTCTTTCGTGGGCAGCCTGTTTTCAATCTCAACCCAAGAGATCGATCCGGACTGTCTCATCTATTCCCTGTTGCAGGGTGGCACCGACGGCGACGATGTGGCGGTGCCAGAAGTCCTCGGCCACCCGTTCGTCACCCGCTTCTACCAGCCCGACGACACGCTCCATGGCCCGCAGGGCGAGCGTGTTCGCCTTCACACTCCGGGCGGGGGCTTCGTTGAACCTTGCTTCAACCCTGGCGACGTGGGCGTTTATGACCACTTCGAGCATCTCGTGCTGCAGCGTGAGCGTCTGGTTGCCGGTGAGTTGAACGAGCAGCTTACTGAAGCCCCAACCCAATTCACAGAAACGCGAGAAATCGTGAATCCCAGCAGCAACACGGCTAACGCACTCCGACAGCTCTTCGACAAGTGGTGCTCGTTTGCGAAACGAGGTGATCTCCCTCACCGCGCCCGGTTCGATGATCGCCCGAGAATGTACGACGTCCCGCAATGTGGTACCCCGCCATTGGAGCAACAGCCCGAAGAACTGCGCGGCGACACGGGCTTCGGGGGCGCGAACACTGGCTCCCAGGCGCGAGCCACGACGAAGCTCAATGAGTGACTCACTTTCCAGGATGCGCAGCGCTTCACGAAGGACGCCCCGTGACACTGCGTACTCGCTCATCAGGTCCGGCTCTGCCGGCAAGGTGTCGTTCACCGCGAGCTCACCGACCACGATGCGTCGTCGGACATCTGCCGCCACGAGCTCGGCCATCTTGGGCGAATGTAGCAGCCTGGTCGTGGGGGGAGTGCCGGTCACGACGATCCGCGGGTAACGGTGCGCATAGCCAGCGGTTGTTCCGTGTCCATAAGCTCGGCCATCCTGCTTGAAATGTAGTGCATGCCCATGATGTCCGTCGTTATGTTGGAGGCGCGTTCATTGGCTCTCGGGTTCGGCATACACCGCTGTTTGAGCGCCGCTCTCGCTCGGATAGAGACTCGTGTGGCCTTCGAGGAGATTGCAGCCCGATATCCGACGTTCGCAGTGGACGAGAGCGGTCTCGAACGGGTGAAGATGTCCGACGTTGCCGATACTCGCTGCGTCCCGTTCGTGGCCCACGCCTGACTCGCGCCGATCGAGCTGTACAGCACCTGTTGCCGTCGCCGAGAACCTTTTCGGGCACCCCGATTCTGATCGGGAAGACTAAAGTGCCCAAGCACATGGCAAAGCAGAGTGCAGTAGCGGAGGCGGCCATCCCAGCGCGTTCAGTCTGGCCATTGGCCCGTCGGGTCCCGGGGCTGGCACCATGAAGATCGGGGTCTCGCTCGGCACCCTCCGTCCCAGCCTGTGGGCCGAGTTGACCCGGGAAGCAGACCATCTGGGCTACGAGTCGGTTTGGATGCCCGAGCATCTGGTCATCCCCGTGGGTATGACCGGGAGCCCCCACGCCGGTGCCGAGCACCCACCGATTCCTGCCGACGTGCCCGTCTTCGACGTCTTCGCGTACCTGAGCTTTCTGGCCGGCCAGACCGAACATATCCACTTCGGCACCCAGGTCTACAACATCGGTCTGCGCCATCCCTTTGTCGTGGCCCGAGCAGTGGCGACCCTGGACGTGGTGTCCAACGGGCGGCTCGAGTTCGGTATCGGCGCCAGTTGGCTGCAGGCCGAATGGGAAGCCGTAGGCCTGGACTTCGCCACTCGGGGACGCCGGGTGGACGAGTCGATCGACGTGTGCCGGCGGCTGTGGAGCGAGGACGTAGTGGAGCACCACGGGGAGTTCTTCGACTTCGGACCGGTGATGTTCGAGCCCAAGCCCACCCACGCACCCTGGCCACCGCTCCATATCGGCGGCGACGGCCCGGCCGCGCTCCGGCGGGCCGCTCTGGTGGGGGACGGCTGGATCCCCATGAACCACGCCCTCGAGCAGATTCCGGCTGCCGCCACCCGGATCGCCCAGCTGCGTGATGATGCGGGACGGGCGGGGACGGCCGAGATCACGCTGGGCGGCAGCGGCACCGAGCTCGACGAGCTCAAGCGCTACGCCGACGCCGGAGTGGGCCGGGTTCTGGTCAAGCCGTGGGGGCGGGGCAGCGAGGCCATCGAGGGGATTCGGCGTTTTGCCGAACAGGTTCTGCCCGAGATCCGGGACCATCCCGCGGCCCCACCGACCAGGTAGACCGAGACTCGCCGTGGACCGTGCGCCGCTGGTCATCATCGAGGTCCAGGACCGGATCGCAACGCTGACTCTGAACCGGCCCGAGGCGCGCAACGCGCTGAGCCGTGCTCTCATGTACGCGCTGTGGGATGCGGTGGGGACGGCAGGGAATGACCCGGATGTCGATGCAGTGATCCTGACCGGCTCGGACCCTGCCTTCTCCGCAGGCGTCGACCTCAAAGAGGTGACCGGTGAGGTCCCTCCCTCTGTTGAGCCTCGGCTGGCCGGACAGGGCCCCGAGCGAGACACCAATGGCCTGTTCCGGTTCCTCCCGGTGATCGGGAAGCCGGTGATCGGCGCCATCAACGGCGCCGCCGCCACCGGAGGGTTCGAGATCGCGCTCCAATGCACATTTCTCGTGGCCTCGGAACGGGCGCGCTTCGCCGACACCCACGCGCGCGTCGGGATCATGCCGGGCGGCGGGATCACGGTGTTCATGGCCGAGTCGATGGGGCTGAGGCGCGCCATTGAAATGTCCCTGACCGGCAACTTCCTCGCCGCCGACGAAGCACTTCAGTACGGTTTGGTCAACCACGTCGTCCCGCACGACGAGCTGTTGCCTTTCACCCGCCTCCTGGCCGCCGATATCGTGAGCAACGACCAGCGGAGTATCCGCCGCCTCCTTGAGCACTACCGGCAGATGGGAAACGCCACTGCCCTCGACGAGGCTCACCTCATCGAGGGTTACATGGCTGAGACGTGGCCATTGCGGAGCAGTCAGGTCGCCGAGCGGCGCGCCGGGGTGATGGCCCGCGGTCGCAGACAGACCTCCTGATCCTCTACGACCCGGGTGTCCACCCTAGGAATGACCCGGGTGTCCACCCTAGGAATAGGGCTCTTCGAATGTGGACACAGTGGCCGGCGCCAGTCCGCGGTACAGCTCGACGGGGGGCGCGACTGTTGCCGGCTGGTCGATCTGCGATTCCATGATCCCCTCGCGTTGCCGTAGGGCGAACATCGACTCCCGCTGGCCGGTGTAGGAGGAAGGTTGCCGGACCATCCACAGGATGCCGTCGGCCGCTACCGAGGACGGCTCCCAGGTGGAGTGATCGGCGCCGGGAGTGTTGGCGATGAAACCCTCCGACGCCACACCGATGTCGATGCGAAAGCAGTTGACGGCGATGTCGGATGACGCCAGTTGGAGTGCGGCATCGACGGTCAGCCGCTCGAGCCCGATCTTGGAGATGCCGTAGGCCATGAGTGAGGGGTGCGGGTACATGGCCGCCACCGAAGAAACATTGATCACGACGCCGCCGTCGTTGGTGGCCGCCATGGCCGGGGCCGCTTCGCGGATGGCGATGAGCGGTGCTCGCAGGTTGACCTGCATGACGAGGTCGTAGCGATGGAGGGGGATGTCGATGTCGCCGATGAAGGTGATGGCGGCATTGTTGATGAGGATGTCGAGTCGTCCGAAGTGTTCGGTCGTCTTGGCCACCATGTCCACCACCTCGTCGTCAATGGCCAGGTTTGTGGGGATGGCCAGCCCGTGACGACCGACGGATTCGATCCGGGCGATGGTCTCGTCGAGGGTGCCGGGCGTCCGTTGTGGGTTGGACTGCGTCGAGCGGGCGGCACAGGCGACGTTGCATCCTGCTTCGGCTAACGCCACTGCTGTAGCCGCGCCGACGCCACGGCTGGCTCCCGTCACCAGCGCCACTTTCCCATCCAGGTTGTCCATGCCGCATCCCTTCGATCTGCCCGACGCGTGGGGCCGACAGCTGTGTGCCGGCAGCGACGTGCGCCGTTGGCAAACAGTATGTATGTTAGAGACCCGATGTATCAAACCCAGCTTGGTCATGCGAGCGGACCGGTGGATCCCGCACATTCGGGTGGGCAGAACCGATGACCTCCGTGGACGAGGGCAAGGGCCTCCGAGCCGTGCATGTGCAGGACACTCGGCGGGCCCTCCTGGCCAAGGCCAGGGAGTTGTTCGCCGCCAACGGGTTTCAGGCCACCCGCACCGAGGAGATCGTGCAGGGAGCC
>DASXMT010000330.1:0-3117 GCA_036495505.1 Acidimicrobiales bacterium
CACACCCTCGCCGTAGGGTCCTCGCCGCGCCAGCGGTGGCCGAGGCCAAGACCGAGACAGTTCGCAGACGAGACACAGAGGAGAGAGGAATGGCCGAATCGGAACGGGACAAGGCACTGGATGCAGCGCTGGGCCAGATCGAGAAGCAGTTCGGCAAAGGCTCGGTCATGCGGATGGGCGACAACCTCAACATGAACATCGAGTCCATCCCCACCGGCGCCCTTTCCTTGGACCTGGCGCTGGGTATCGGCGGACTACCACGTGGCCGCATCGTCGAGATCTACGGGCCCGAGTCGTCGTGCAAGTCGACGCTCGCCATGCACGCGGTGGCCGAGGCGCAACGCAACGGCGGCATCTGCGCCTATGTCGACGCCGAGCACGCCATGGACCCGGTGTACGCCCGGGCCATCGGCGTCAACGTGGACGACCTCTTGATCTCCCAGCCCGACACCGGTGAGCAGGCCCTCGAGATCTCCGACATGCTGATCCGCTCGGGCGCGTTGGACATCCTCGTCATCGACTCGGTGGCGGCACTGACGCCGCGGGCCGAGATCGAGGGCGAGATGGGCGACACCCACGTCGGCCTGCAGGCCCGCCTCATGTCCCAGGCCCTGCGCAAGCTGACCGGCACGCTGGCGAAGTCCGACACCATCGCCATCTTCATCAACCAGCTGCGGGAAAAGATAGGGATCCTATACGGTTCTCCGGAGGTCACCCCTGGCGGCCGGGCCCTGAAGTTCTATTCGTCGGTCCGGCTGGACATCCGCCGCATCGAGTCGATCAAGGACGGGGCCGAGGTCATCGGCAACCGGACCCGGGTCAAGGTGGTGAAGAACAAGGTGTCGCCGCCGTTCAAGCAGGCGGAGTTCGACATCACCTTCGGAAAGGGCATCAGCCGCGAGGGTTCCCTCCTCGACGTGGGCGTGGAGCTGGGCTTCGTCAAGAAGTCAGGCGCGTGGTTCACCTACGAGGGTGAGCAACTGGGTCAGGGTCGCGAGAACGTGAAGACCTTCTTGATCGAGAATCCTCAGCTCATGGCCGAGATCGACGGAAGGATCCGGGAGCACCTGGCCGCCATGAACGCCACCGCGGCCGATGCGCTGACCGACAGAAATGGCTGGACAGCCGGCGCGCTCGATCCCGACGAGCAACCGATCACGCTGACCGACTGAGTTGCGACGCGGCCCACCACGGTGGGCTCGGGGACCCAGTGCACCTCGCCGGCCCGGGATGACCACATGGCATCCCGGGCTGCTGCGCGACCGAGCGCTGGTCATGGCCGCCGACGTGTGGCGCTGCTCAGGCCGCGTTGGACTGCGCCGGAGTCTCCGGCACAGCTGTCCCGCCGTAGACCTGGGTCCAGTTGCCCTGGGACGGGTGGGTGGCACTGGCCGGCCCCGTGCCCAGGACGGAGTAGATGTTCTCCATGATCCGCAGTATCGGTGCGGTGACACCGGGGATCGGATCGGGGACGACGTTGGGCGGGATGAGCGAGCTGTCGACCATGCCGCCGATCCATGTGGCGTTGCCGGTGGCGAAGACGCCACCACCACCGGCGACCGTGTACCACGTGACGTCGGAGTAGTTGTTGCCGCGGTTGGGGACGATCGAATGGGCCACCACATCGAGGTTCTGGGGTGACGAGCTGGAGGGCTGGTAGCGGTCGAATTCGCCTTGGACCACCTTGGGCAACTGCTGGCCCTGAGTGAGCCCGGTGCCGGCGAAGACCCACGACGAGGCGTCGGTGATGGCCATGTTGGCCATGGCCGCGATGTCCTGGTACGTGCTCCCGATGAGCAGGCTCTCGGGTTGGGAGACCGGGGCTTCCGGCCAGTTGACGGTTACCAGGGAGTTGTTCACGTTGAACAGCGGGTCCTCAGCGGCTGATTTGTAGCAGATCTGGTGGCGGTTCGGTCCGAGGGGGGAGTTGTCGAAGCGGATCTGGCGATAGCAGGCATTGGCGCCGAGGAAGGCCAGGTTGACCCCACCGTTCACGGCCGTGCTCGCACCCTTGCGCATCTGGTAGGACCAGTACTCATCGTGACCCAGGCTGAGCAGGGCTTTATGGTTCATGAGGAGCTGGGGCCGGGCGTGGAGGTCCACATCGGTCCAATAGGTCACGTCCAGCCCGAGCTTCTCGGCGTTGTAGATGACCGGGAATTCGTTGCCGACCAGGTCGGCGGCGCCCGAGGCCCAGTCGTGGTCGTAGGGCCGGTCGAACGACACGATACGGGCTCGATCGTCGTAGTCCCCGCCTGCGTTGGTAAAGGACAGCTGGCCGCCGGTGTTGCCGTCGTACAGGCTGTAGCCGCCCCACCGGTTGTAGGCCTGCCAGGTGGTCACGCTCTGCTGGATCACGATGGCGGCCTTGGAAGCGTCGTCCCGCACGCAGAGGGGCACGTATTGTTGCTCGTTGCTCGTGCCCACGAGCTTCAGCAAGTAGACGCCGGGTGGCCAGGTCTTGTCCACCTTTACGGTCAGAGACGGGGACCAGTTGCACTCGATGGTGTTGGTCGGGGCGATGAGGGTGGGCGACGCCTGCCGCATGCCGGCCACTTGAGCCGACTGCCAGATCAGGCGGGCACCGATGCCCTGGTAGTAGCCCATCCGGTAGGCCTCGACATGGAACTGCGGGGACTTGGTACTCACGAACAAGGTGACGGTGTCGCCGGCGACGGCGCTGACCTGGCTGCCGTACCCCTCGATGTCGCCGGCGTTCTGCGGGGTGTTGACCCACCAGGGGTGACCGATCTTGGCGTTCTCGGCCACGATGGCTGGCGACGTGGGGATGGTGACCCCGTCGGGCGTCTTGGTCGCGGTGGCCTTCACCGGCACCGAGGTCGATGTGACCCCAGTGGGCTTGGCGGGGTGATCTGCGGCGGTGGTGGTCGATCGTCCTGCGGTGGCCTCGTAGATGCCGTAGCCGGCCGCCCCGGCCGCCGCTATACCCCCGATCCCGAACATCCGACGGAGGAAATGCCGGCGGTCCATCTCGCTCCGCGGTGGGCGCCCGACCTTCGACTGCTGGATCTCTTGACGGGTCCGCTGGATCTCTCGTCCGGTGCGGGCCGGGGGACCGCCGGTCCTCGGCGCTCGAGGGCGAGGGTGGGCCGCAGG
>DASXMT010000331.1:0-2118 GCA_036495505.1 Acidimicrobiales bacterium
TGGGCTCGGATGGACCTACGCCTCCCGGGCATCACAGGTCATCATCGAGGACCTGTTGTCAGACGTCATCATCGGGGGCGACTTGTTGGCCGCGAACGCCACCCATGAGCTGATGGTCCGGGCCTGCCGCAATATGGGCAGAGCGGGAGTCGTGAGCTGCGCGATTTCCGCCGTCGACATTGCTCTGTGGGATTGCAAGGCACGCCATATGGGTGTCTCTCTGGCCGACCTCCTGGGCCGTTGCACTGACCAAGCCGCCATTTACGCCAGCGGCGGGTTCACGACCTACAGCGACGATCTGACGCGTGACCAGTTGGAGCTGTGGGTCGGCGAATGGGGCATACCCAGGGTCAAGATCAAGATCGGCGAGGCATGGGGAACAAGGCCAGAGCGAGACATCGCTCGGACGGTGATGGCCCGAGAGGTGGTCGGCAACGACGTCGAGCTGTTCGTTGACGCCAACGGCGGTTATAGCCGCAAACACGCCGTCCGGATCGGGCAAGAGCTGACCGACGCAGCCGGCGTCACCTGGTTTGAAGAGCCGGTGTCTTCGGACGACCTGGCCGGATTGCGACAATTGCGTGACGTCTTGGACATGGACGTAACTGCGGGCGAGTACGGCTACGACGAGCCATATTTTGCCCGCATGCTGGCAGCAGAAGCAGTGGACTGCCTTCAAATCGATGTGACCCGTTGTGGCGGGTACACGACCTGGCTCCGAGCGGCCGCCGTCGCTCGGGCTCAGGGGGTCGAGGTGTCGGCTCACTGCGCGCCGAATTTGCATGCACATGTCGGTGTCGCCGTGCCGCATCTTCGTCATATCGAATACTTCCACGATCACCATCGCATCGAGACCATGTTGTTCGACGGCGCGCTCGATCCCCGCGGGGGGTTCCTCGCTCCACCCGTAGATGTCCTCCGCCATGGCATGTCGCTCAAGGAGACGGACGCGGCCGCCTATCGACGCTGATGTCGCCCAAGCCTGTGGAATCGGGCGGTTTGCCAGAAGCGAACTCGGGAATGGCAACCGCAACTGGAGGAGGAGGTAGGGATGGCCGAAATCGGAGCGTTTCTCTCGAGCGAGGAGCACGGCCCGGCAGCGCTCGTCGCCCAGGCGAAGATGGCCGAGGAAGCCGGGCTGCACTCCGTCTTCATTTCGGATCACTTTCATCCGTGGATCGACCGTCAAGGCGAGAGTCCCTTCGTCTGGAGCGTCATCGGCGCCATCAGCTCCTCGACGTCTCACAAGGTCACTACGGGGGTCACGTGTCCGACGGTGAGAATCCATCCGGCAATCCTGGCCCAGGCCGCAGCGACTTCGCAGCTCCTCCTCGAGGGGAGGTTCGTCTTCGGCATCGGTTCGGGCGAAGCACTGAACGAGCACGTCCTGGGACATCGATGGCCGCCTGTCGAGACCAGGCTCGAGATGCTGGAGGAGGCAGTCGAGGTCATCCGCAAGTTGTGGGGAGGCGGGCTGGTCACGCATCACGGGCGTTACTACACGGTTGAGAACGCACGGATCTATTCCATGTCCGACTCGCCTCCCCCGATTCTCGTTTCTGCGTTTGGCCCGGAGGCGACCGACGTGGCAGCGCGCATCGGGGACGGGTTCGTCACGGTAGAACCTGATCGAGACATCCTCGAGCGGTATCGCTCGAAGGGCGGAGAGGGCCGAGCCATCGCAGCGCTAAAGGTGTGCTGGGATGAAGACGAACAACAGGCCCGCAAACTGGCTTTCGAATTGTGGCCGACCACCGCCGTCGAGGGACAACTGAGTCAGGAATTGGCGATGCCGGCGCATTTCGAGGCCGCCGCGGCGAACGTGACCGAGGACATGGTGGCCGACCTTCTCGCCTGCGGCCCAGACCCGGAGAGACATGTTGCGGCCGTCGCCAACTATCTCGAGGCGGGCTTCGACGAAGTCTACGTCAATCAAATCGGTCCCAACCAGAGGGGCTTCTTCCGCTTCTACGAGCAAGAGCTCCGACCAAGGTTGGATGCGTGAGCCAAGCGTGGTGGAACCGCGAACATCAATCCGGGTGAAGGAGCCTGTCCTCCTGCGTTCGGATCGCTAATTTCTAAGGCGCAGAGTCCTCCCGATCGGCAGAGTCCTCCCGA
>DASXMT010000332.1:0-6782 GCA_036495505.1 Acidimicrobiales bacterium
CCCTTGACCGGGCGCACCGGGGGCAGGGTCCCGGGCGGAAGGCCTCTCAGCTCGTGGGAGTGGCATCCCGCGGTGACCACGACGTTCCCCACCCGCAGGGGCGAGCCCCCGTCCAGGTCCACGCCGACGGCCCGGGGTCCAGGTGCGATCGCCACTGCTGTGGCCCGACGGGCTATGAGCGAGACGCCGGACTCCTGGCAGGCACCCAGGAGGGCAGCGACCAGGAGACGGTTATCCACCTGGTGGTCACCAGGGACGTCGACACCGCCCCGCAGCCCCGGAGCGATCGAGGGCTCCAGAGCCCGGCATTCCCGGGCCGACAGGCGGGTGGCGTCGAGCCCCAGCCTCTGCTGGAAGGCCAACACCTCGTCGATGGCCAGTCGATCCGAGGCATCGGCCGCCACCACCACGGTCCCGTGCTGGAGATAGCCGACGGGGAGGCCCGACTCGGCCTCCAGCTCACGGGCGAAGTCCGGCCACAGCCCGGCTGCGGCCAGGTTGAGCCGGACCAGAGCCTCTTCCCCGTAGTGGGCTTCGGTGACCGGGGCCAGCATGCCCGCCGCCGCCCAGGTCGCCCCGTGACCCGGTTCAGGGTCGACCAGGGCCACCGACAGCCCGGCCCGGGCTGATCGCCAGGCACCGGCCAGCCCGATCACCCCGCCGCCCACGAAGACGGCGTCGAATTCGCTCGGTCCGGCCACGACGCTCATCCTACGAGCGCCCGGAGGGACAAGATCGACGGGCGACCTTGGCAGTCTGGCCAGGGCTGTGACGGCCGGTGGCCAGGGCCGACTTACACTCGGAACTGGGGCAAACCGTGTAGAGTTGATGGACCGCAGGGCCAGCGTCGTCCCGGGCGGAAGACCCACCATCCCCCGACGGAGCGACCCTCCCTCGTCCACCGATGGAGAGACCCGATGACGACACGTACCGGCCTTTCCGCCGACCCTGCGACCGGCGGCACCACGACACCCGTGGCCCTCAGCCGCGCCCCGAGTACCGGCCTGTACGCGCCGGGATTCGAGCATGATGCCTGCGGGATAGCCCTGGTCGCAGACCTGCACGGCCGTCAGAGTCACGGATTGGTGCGCCAGGGAATTGTGGCCCTCGAGCACCTGGCCCACCGGGGGGCGACGGGAAGCGAAGAAGACAGCGGCGACGGCGCCGGCATCCTCATCCAGGTCCCCCACGAATTCTTCGCCGCCCAAACCGGGTTCGGCCTTCCCGGGCCTGGTGGCTACGCGGTGGGCAACGTCTTTCTGCCCCAGGACGGGGCCGAAGCGGAGAAGGCCCAGTTGGCCATCGAGCGGCTGGCTGACGAGGAGAGCCTGTCGGTCCTCGGCTGGCGTGACGTGCCATTTGACGACTCCATGCTGGGCTCGGTGGCTCGAGCCGTCATGCCCCGCATTCGTCAGGTCTTCGTGGCCCCGGCACCGGGCACCCCGGTGATCGGTGGCGACCCGATCCTGGCCCTCGATCGGCGGGCCTTCGTGCTGCGGAAGCGGGCCGAACACGACATCGAAGGGGTCTATCTGGCCTCTCTGTCGGCCCGAACCATCACCTACAAGGGCATGCTCACCTCGCACCAGCTGGACGAGTTCTATCCCGATCTGTCCGACGACCTGCTGGTCAGCGGGCTGGCGCTGGTGCACTCGCGGTTTTCCACCAACACCTTTCCGTCATGGCCGCTTGCTCATCCCTACCGGTACCTGGCCCACAATGGTGAGATCAACACCCTGGCCGGCAACCGCAACTGGATGCGGGCCCGGGAGGCACTGCTGGCCTCTGACCTGATCCCGGGTCTGGAGCGGGCCTTCCCCATCGTCACGCCGGGAGCCAGCGACTCGGCATCGTTCGACGAGGTGCTCGAGCTGCTCCATCTGGGGGGTCGCCCCCTCCATCACGCCGTGTTGATGATGATCCCTGAGGCGTGGGAGAACCACCGGACCATGGACCCGGCCCGGCGCGCCTTCTACCGTTTCCACGCCGCGCTCATGGAGCCCTGGGACGGGCCCGCCGCGGTGGCCTTCACCGACGGATCGACCATCGGCGCCGTCCTCGACCGGAACGGCCTCAGGCCCGCCCGGTACTGGGTGACTGACGACGGGTTGGTCGTGCTGGCCAGCGAGGTCGGCGTGCTCGACGTCGACCCGGCCAAGGTGGTGCGGAAGGGCCGCCTGCAGCCGGGCCGGATGTTCCTGGTCGACACCAAGGCGGGTCGGATCCTGGACGACGACGAGATCAAGTCGTCGCTGGCCGCCGAGCTCCCCTACGGGCAGTGGCTGGAGGAGGGCCAGATCGACCTGGCCGACCTGCCCCCCCGGAACATGCTCACGCCCCAGCACGCCTCGGTCATCGGCCGCCAGCGCCTGTTCGGCTACACCACCGAGGAGCTACGGATCCTGCTGGCTCCCATGGCCAAGACGGGGGTCGAGCCGCGCGGCTCGATGGGCTCCGACACCGCCATCGCCGTGCTGTCCGACCGAGCCCGGCTGCTCTACGACTACTTCACCCAGCTCTTCGCCCAGGTGACCAACCCGCCCCTGGATGCCATCCGCGAGGAGCTGGTCACCTCGCTGGCCTCCACGGTGGGTCCCGAGGCCAACCTGCTCGCACCCACGGCCGACTCCTGTCGCCAGATCGTGCTGCCCATGCCGGTGATCGACAACGACGACCTGGCCAAGCTGCTCTACGTCAACGAGGACGGCCAGACCCCGGGATTCCGGGCCTTCGCCATCGACGGCCTGTTCGAGGTGGCCGGGGGTGGGGAGGCGCTGCGTCGCGGTATCGAGGACGTGCGCTCCGAGGTGAGCGCGGCCATCGCCGACGGGGCTGACGTCATCGTGCTTTCGGATCGGAACTCGACGGCCGAGCTGGCCCCCATCCCGTCCCTGCTGATGGTGTCCGCTGTCCATCATCATCTGGTGCGGGAGAGGACCCGGACCCAGGTGGGGCTGGTGGTGGAGTCGGGCGACGCCCGCGAGGTCCATCACATGGCCCTGCTCAAGAGCTTCGGAGCGGCCGCCGTCAACCCCTACCTGGCGTTCGAGACCATCGACGACATGATCGCTTCGGGCATGCTGGCCGGGGTCACCCCCCGTCAGGCGCAGAAGAATTACATCAAGGCGGCCAGCAAGGGGGTCTTGAAGGTGATGTCCAAGATGGGCATCTCCACCGTCGCCTCCTATACCGGCGCCCAGGTGTTCGAAGCCGTGGGTCTCGCCCCCGACGTGATCGAGGAGTACTTCACCGGAACGGTCAGCCGCATCGGCGGTGTGGGCCTCGACGTCCTGGCCCAAGAGGTGGGCGCCCGACACCATCTGGCCAACCTGGACCGACCCACCGAGCTGGCCCACCGCGAGCGCGAGACCGGCGGTGAGTACCAGTGGCGCCGGGACGGCGAGGTGCACCTGTTCAACCCGAAGACGGTCTTCAAGCTGCAGCACGCCACCCGGTCGAAGCGCTACGAGATCTTCAAGGAGTACACCCGGGCCGTCGACGACCAGGCGACCAAGCTGGCCACCTTGCGAGGCCTCTTCTCGCTGAAGGCGGGGGAGCGGCCGCCGATCAGCATCGACGAGGTGGAGCCGATCGAGGACATCGTGGCCCGCTTCTCCACCGGCGCCATGTCCTACGGGTCGATCTCGGCCGAGTCCCACGAGACGCTGGCCATCGCCATGAACCGTCTCGGGGGCCGGTCCAACACCGGCGAGGGCGGCGAGGACGCCGACCGGTTCACCGCCGACGCCAACGGCGACCTGCGGCGGAGCGCCATCAAGCAGGTGGCCTCGGGTCGGTTCGGGGTGACCAGCGAGTACCTGGTGAACTCGGACGACATCCAGATCAAGATCGCCCAGGGGGCCAAGCCCGGTGAAGGAGGGGAGCTCGCCGGCACCAAGGTCTATCCCTGGATCGCCAAGACCCGGTCGACCACTCCGGGGGTCGGGCTCATCTCGCCCCCTCCGCACCACGACATCTACTCCATCGAGGACATCGCCCAGCTCATCCACGACCTGAAGTCGGCCAACGACCAGGCCCGGATCCACGTGAAGCTGGTGGCCGAAGTGGGCGTGGGCACGGTGGCCGCGGGCGTGGCCAAGGCCCACTCCGACGTGGTGCTCATCTCCGGGCACGACGGTGGCACCGGCGCGGCGCCGTTGACCTCGCTGAAGCACGCCTGGATCCCCTGGGAGCTGGGCCTGGCCGAGACGCAGCAGACCCTGATGGCCAACGGCCTGAGGGACCGCATCGTCGTCCAGGTCGACGGCCAGATGAAGACGGGCTGGGACGTGCTGGTCGGCGCCCTCCTCGGTGCCGAGGAGTTCGGCTTCGCCACTGCGCCCCTGGTGGTCTCGGGCTGCATCATGATGCGTGTGTGCCACCTCGACACTTGTCCGGTCGGCATCGCCACCCAGAATCCCGAGCTGCGGAAGCGGTACACGGGCAAGCCCGAGTTCGTCGAGACCTTCTTCGAGTACATCGCCGAGGAGGTCCGCGAGTACTTGGCCCAGCTGGGCCTGCGCTCGCTGGAAGAGGCCATCGGACGGGTGGAGCTGTTGGAGACATCCGAGGCCATCGACCACTGGAAGGCGGCCGGACTGGACCTGGCTCCGATCCTGGCTGTTCCCGAGGCCCCCGAAGGTGCCCTCCGGTACTGCGTGAACGAGCAGGACCACGGCCTCGATCGTGCTCTCGACCATCAGTTCATGGAGGCGTGCCGGCCCGCCATCGAGAACGAAGGGTCGGTGTCCGCCGAGCTGACGGTGACCAACGTGGATCGGACGGTGGGCACCCTGCTCGGCAGCGAGATCACCCGTCGCCACGGCAGTCACGGGCTGCCCGAGGGATCGATCGACCTGACCTTCCGCGGCTCGGCCGGTCAGAGCTTCGGGGCGTTCGTGCCCAAGGGCGTGACCATGCGGCTCTTCGGCGATACCAACGACTACCTGGGCAAGGGCCTTTCCGGCGGACGGATCATCGTGCAGCCACCCGAGGATTCGCCGTTCGTGGCCGAGGACAACATCGTGGCCGGCAACGTGATCCTCTACGGCGCCACGTCAGGCGAGGTGTTCATCCGCGGCCAGGTGGGGGAGCGCTTCTGCGTCCGGAACTCCGGGGCCGTCGCCGTGGTCGAGGGCGTGGGCGACCACGGGTGCGAGTACATGACCGGCGGCCGGGTGGTTGTGCTCGGACAGACCGGGCGGAACTTCGGTGCCGGTATGTCCGGCGGCGTGGCCTTCGTGTACGACCGGGACGACCATTTCAACGGCCTGTACAACCCCGAGATGGTGGACCTCGAACCCCTGTCGGCCGACGACCGCATCTGGCTGAAGGACCGCATCACGTTGCATCGGGACGAGACCGGATCCGAGGTGGCACGTCATGTCCTCGTCGACTGGTCCACGACATGGGAGTCGTTCGTGAAGGTGATGCCCCGGGACTACCGGCGAGTGCTCGAGGCCACCGAGCTGGCCGTGGCCGAGGGCCGATCTGTGGACGAGGCGGTCATGGCCGCCCCGCACGGTTGAGGGGAACGAGTCATGGGTGACATCCACGGATTCCTCAAGTTCGGCCGGGAGCTGCCGCCCCGCCGCCCCGTTCCCGTCCGCCTGCGCGACTGGAAAGAGGTCTACGAGCCCTTCCCGGCCGAGTCGGCCAGTGAGCAAGGGGCGCGCTGCATGGACTGTGGCATCCCGTTCTGTCACGAGGGCTGTCCCCTCGGCAACCTCATCCCCGAGTGGAACGACCTGGTGTACCGGGACGACTGGTCCGAGGCCATGGACCGGCTGCACGCCACCAACAACTTCCCCGACTTCACCGGGCGCCTGTGCCCGGCGCCGTGCGAGGGTGCGTGCGTGCTGGGCATCAACTCCGACCCGGTGGCCATCGAGCGCATCGAGTACGAGATCGTCGAGCGGGCGTGGACCGAAGGTTGGGTCGAACCGGTCAAGGCGGTGAGGTCCACGGGCAAGCGAGTGGCCGTCGTGGGCTCGGGTCCCTCGGGCCTGGCTGCCGCCCAACAGCTGGCTCGGGCCGGACACGGCGTGGTGGTCTTCGAGCGGGCGGAGAAGCCCGGCGGTCTGCTGCGCTACGGCATCCCCGAGTTCAAGATGGAAAAGGCGGTCCTCGACCGTCGGCTCGGTCAACTGGTGGCCGAAGGGGTCGAGTTCCGGTGCGGCGTGTCGGTGGGCGCGCCCTCGCCCGAGGTGCCCGGGGCTGCAGCCGAGGATGTCACCGTGGTCTCTGCCCAGTCGCTCCGGGATGACTTCGACGCCGTCGTGCTGGCCGGGGGCGCGACCGTGCCCCGTGACTTGCCGGCCACGGGACGAGGGCTCCAGGGCATCCATCCGGCTATGGACTACCTGAAGCCGTCCAACCGGGTGCAGGAGGGGGCGTTGAGCCAGTCGCCCATTTCTGCCGACGGTCGGCACGTGGTGATCATCGGCGGCGGCGACACCGGGGCCGACTGCCTGGGCACCGCCCATCGCCAGGGTGCCCTGTCGGTGCACCAGCTCGAGATCATGCCCGAGCCCCCCTCGGACCGCCTGAGCGAGAACCCCTGGCCGACCTGGCCCATCATCCTCCGCACGTCCGCCGCGCACGAGGAGGGTGGCGAGCGGATGTTCGGGGTGACCACGGTGGGGTTCGTGGATGACGGATCCGGAAATGTGAGCGGCTTGAGGGGCGAGGAGGTGGAGGTGACCATCGCCAACGACGGTCGCCCGGTGTTCACGCCCATCGCCGACACCGCCTTCGAACTGCACTGCGATCTGGTGCTGCTG
>DASXMT010000333.1:0-12848 GCA_036495505.1 Acidimicrobiales bacterium
TTCACCCTGCGGGAACCGAGCCTCGAAGACGTCTTCCTCGCTCTGACCAGCCGACGGGCAGAAGTGGACGACGAGACACAAGAGAACGAGGAAAACGGCGGCGAGCCGGACCACGACCCGAAGCCCACCGGCACCACGGCCGACCGACGGTCGGCGCCGATGCCAGCCGAGAACAACTACGCCGGAGGCAGATCATGACCACGAGCACCATCACCGTCCCCACCCTCACCGGCGCGCCCCTGGCTACCGGCCCGGCCTCCAGGATCAAATGGGCCGTAGCCGACACGCTGACCGTGGCCAAACGGAACCTCATTGCCTACACCCGCATCCCGGAGGCGCTCTTTTTCTCCACGGTGCAGCCCATCATGTTCGTGCTGTTGTTCGTATACGTGTTCGGCGGCGCTATCCATCCCCCCAACGGCGAGAGCTACGTCAACTACCTGATGCCGGGGATCTTCGTCCAGACGGTCGCCTTCGGCGCCGTGAGCACCAGCGTCGGGTTGGCCGAGGACCTGCAAAAGGGCCTGATCGAGCGGTTCCGGGCTCTGCCCATGGCCAGATCGGCCGTGCTGGCCGGGCGGACCACGGCCGACCTGGTCAGGAACGTGATCGTGGTGATCATCGTCACGATCGTGGGGTTTGCCGTCGGGTTCCGCCCCACCACCGGCGTTCTCCCCTACCTTGCCGGCATCGCCATCATCCTTCTGTTCGCCTACGCCTTGTCGTGGGGGTTCGCCTTCATCGGCCTGTCCGCCTCCAACAGCGAGACGGCCCAAGTCATGTCCTTCCCCATCCTGTTCCCGCTGACCTTCGCCTCCTCCGCCTTCGTGCCGGTGGCCTTTATGCCCGGATGGCTCCAGGGGTTCGCCACCTACCAGCCGGTGAGCGTGGTCGTCTCGGCATGCCGAGGGCTGATGATCGGTGGCCCCACGGCGACGTGGGTCATCCAGGCCCTGGCCTGGACGATCGGGCTGCTGGTGGTCCTCATCCCGCTGGCCGTCTGGCGGTACCGCACCCGGACCTGACCTCTCGGACACCCGAACGCCCGATCGGCCGCCGACCAGTGGTGCCCGTATGCAAGCACCAGCCCTCAGGTAGCCGATTGCATCCCGGGCGAGCAGAATGGGGTGCATGGCACAGTCTTCTCCCACATCCGCCGGTCCCAACAGCTTCGATGCCCGGGCCGACCTCACCGTCGGCGATCGGACCTACGAGATCTACCGGATCAACGCCCTCGCCGACCGCTTCGACGTCCGCCGGCTGCCTTACTCGGTCAAGGTCCTCCTCGAGAACCTGCTTCGGCACGAAGACGGGTTGACCGTTCACGCCAGCGACGTCGAAGCGGTGGCCGACTGGGGCCGTGATCCCGAGCGGCACGGCTTCGGCGGCGCCGACTCGGCCGAGATCGCCCTCACCCCCGAGCGAGTTCTCATGCAGGACTTCACCGGGGTGCCCGGCGTGGTCGACCTGGCCGCCATGCGGGATGCGCTGAGCGTCCTGGGCGGCGATCCCGCTCGGATCAACCCATTGGTGCCGGTAGAGCTGGTCATCGACCACTCGGTTATCGCCGAGGTCTCCGGCACGCCGAATGCCTACGACCAGAACGTGGACATCGAGTACCAGCGCAACATCGAGCGCTACCAGCTTCTTCGGTGGGCTCAGGAGGCATTCGACGGCTTCCGGGTGGTGCCACCGGGAGCGGGCATCTGCCATCAGGTCAACCTGGAGTACCTGTCCCGCGTGGTGTTCGCCACCGACGACGGTCGGGCCTACTGCGACACCCTGGTGGGCACCGACTCCCACACCACCATGGTCAACGGGCTCGGGGTGCTCGGCTGGGGCGTCGGGGGCATCGAGGCCGAGGCGGCCATGCTGGGCCAGCCGCTGTCCATGCTGCTCCCACCGGTGGTCGGCTTCCGCCTGACCGGCGAGATGCCCGTGGGCACCACGGCCACCGACCTGGTGCTCACCATCACCGAGCTGCTCCGCAAGCACGGAGTGGTTGGCAAGTTCGTCGAGTTCTACGGGCCGGGCGTCGCCGCAGTCCAGCTCGAGAACCGGGCCACGATCGGCAACATGTCCCCCGAGTACGGGGCGACATGCGCCATCTTCCCCATCGACGAAGTCACCCTCGCCTATCTGCGGTTCACCGGGCGGGACGAGGACCACGTGGCCCTGGTCGAGGCCTACGCCAAGGAACAGGGCCTCTGGCACGCCGCTGGCGGGGACGAGCCCGTCTTCTCCGAGACCATCGAGCTCGATCTGTCAACGGTCGTGCCTAGCATCGCCGGGCCCTCTCGACCCCAGGACCGGGTCTCGCTGACCGACGCGGGCTCGGCGTTCCGCGCCGCGTTGGGCCGCGAGAAGCGGTCGCAGTCCACCACGCTCGGAGATGGGTCGACGGCCGAGATCGAGGACGGTCACGTGGCTGTGGCGGCCATCACCAGCTGCACCAACACGTCCAATCCCCAGGTCATGCTGGCCGCCGGCCTGCTGGCCAAGAAGGCGGTCGACAAGGGCCTCCGCCCGAAGCCGTGGGTGAAGACGAGCCTGGCCCCGGGGTCCCGGGTGGTCATGGACTACTACGACCGGGCCGGGCTCACCGGGCCATTGGCCGAGGCGGGATTCGACCTGGTCGGCTTCGGCTGCACCACCTGCATCGGCAACTCGGGCCCGCTGTTGACCGGTGTGTCCGAAGCGGTTCAGTCGGGAGACTTGTCGGTGGCCTCGGTCCTGTCGGGAAACCGGAACTTCGAGGGGCGGATTCACCCCGAGGTCCGAATGAATTACCTGGCCTCACCGCCGCTGGTGGTGGCCTATGCCCTGGCCGGCACCATGGACATCGATCTGGACCGCGACTCCCTGGGAACCGACAGCGATGGCCAGCCCGTGTATCTGGCCGACCTGTGGCCCAGCGACGAAGAGGTCACCGAGGCGATCCGGGGCTCGCTCACCTCTGACATGTTCCGCCAGCGCTACGGGGCCGTGTTCGACGGTGACGATCGCTGGCAGTCGGTCGAGACCGCCACCGGCGCCACCTTCGCCTGGAACAGCGACTCGACCTACGTGCTGCGCCCCCCCTTCCTCGAGGGCCTGGCCCCGACTCCCGAGCCGGTCACCGACATTGCCGGCGCTCGGGTCCTGGCCTTGCTGGGCGACAGCGTGACCACCGACCACATCTCCCCGGCCGGAAACATCGGCCCGAACACTCCGGCGGGGCACTACCTGGCCGAACACGGGGTGCAACGGTCCGACTTCAACTCATACGGCGCCCGTCGCGGCAACCACGAGGTCATGATGCGCGGGACGTTCGCCAATATCCGCCTGCGCAACCAGTTGGCTCCGGGAACCGAGGGTGGGATCACCCTCCATCTCCCCGACGGTGAGCAGACCAGCATCTACGAGGCGGCCATGCGCTACGCGGCAGAAGGGACGCCCCTGGTCGTCCTGGCCGGCAAGGAGTACGGGTCGGGGTCGTCACGGGACTGGGCGGCCAAGGGCACCTCGCTGCTCGGCGCTCGAGCGGTGATAGCCGAGAGCTATGAGCGGATCCATCGCTCCAATCTGGTCGGCATGGGGGTGCTCCCTCTGCAGTTCGCCGACGGCGAGAATGCCGGCACGCTCGGGCTCACCGGGCACGAGGTGTTCGAGGTCAGCGGCGTCTCGGCACTCAACGACGGCGAGGTGCCCAAAGAGGTCGCCGTGCGAGCGGTCGAGGGCGACCGGGTGGTGGAGTTCACCGCTCGCTTGCGCATCGACACCCCCATGGAGGCCGAGTACTACCGCAACGGGGGCATCCTCGCGTACATGCTGCGGCAGATGGCCCAGAGCTGAGCAGCCCGGCTCGAGCCGCCCACGAGCCGCTCCGCCCGGCCCGAACTGCCCACGGCCCAACGCCAAACGCCGCCTGATGCCGCCCGGTTCGCTCCGGTTGGCGTCAGCGGGCCAGTGGGAGCACGAAAACTGCGATCACCACGTAGTGGAGCACCGCACCGACGATGGTGCAGGCGTGGAACACCTCGTGATAGCCGAACACGCCATCCACCGGGTTCGGTCGCTTGCGGGCGTAGACCAGGGCACCGAACGAGTAGGCCAGGCCCCCGGCTACCAACAGCCCGAAGCCGAGGCCGCCCAGGGCATGCACGAGCTGCGGGACGACCACGATGGCCGACCACCCCACCACCACGTAGGGCAGGGCGACGACCCACTTGGGTGCGTCGAGCCAGGCCTGTCGAAGGGTGATGCCGACGACGGCTCCGCCCCACACGATGCACAGCACGGCGATCCTGGCCCAGCCGCCGAGGGCGATCCCGGCCACGGCCGTGTACGACCCGGCGATGGCGATGTAGATGGTCGAGTGATCGACCCGCCGCATCCGCCGTCGGCCGGCGGGGTTCCACGTATGCCGGTGGAACAGGGCGCTCACCCCGAACAGCGCGGAGACAGAAACGGCATAGACCGCGAGGACCAGACTCGAGCCAACAGTCGGGGCCACGGCCACCAGCACGGCGCCGGATACCAGGGATACGAAGAACGCGACCTCGTGCAACACGCCCCGCAGGCGGGGCTTGACCGGCTCGGTCTCCGTTGCCGAGCCCCGCGGTCCAGGGTCAACCAGGGCGTCGCCGCTGCTCATGTCGGACCCTCGCTGCCATCGCTCGACCCGAGCGCTACCGAGACGAACCGGCGCAAGATGCGCCGACCCACCGTCTCCGCCTCCACCAGGCGGCCCTCGTCGAACGGGGTGCCGGCGGGGATGAGCGGCGCCCATGACCGGGCCAGGGACCGATCCACTTCCACGTGGAACTGGAGCCCGTAGACCCGCGGGCCGACCCGGAATGCCTGGTTGGGGTAGCGCGGCGTGGTCGCCAGGTGGGTGGCGCCAGAGGGCAGAGCAAACGTGTCCTGGTGCCAATGCACGCAAGGAATGGTGGAGCTGGCCAGGCCGCCGTACTCCGGCCCGAGCACGGGATCGAGCCGTCCCGGCCCGGTGAGCTCGACCGAGCCGACACCGACCTCGGCCACCTGGCCGGTGGTGACCTCGGCACCGAGGGCCAGAGCCAGCTGCTGGGCCCCCAGGCACACCCCGAGAACGGGCATGCCCTCTTCCACCGCCTCCACCATCAGCTCGCGTTCGGCCAGCAGCCACGGGTAGTCGACCACGTCATGGACGCCCATGGGACCGCCCATGACCACCAAACCACCGGTGTCGCTCAGCGCCGGATACCCGTCGCCGAGATCGGGACGCACCATCTCGAAGCGTTGGCCTGCGTGACCGAGCGCATCCCCGATGGTACCCGGGCCCTCGTGGGAGACGTGTTGGACGATGGCCCAGGGTCGATTCGACCAGGACGAGGTCGCCGGACCGACGGTGGGGCCAGGATCTGTCGCGTCGCTCACCCGATCATGACCACCTGGAATGCTTCGGCCAGATGGCCGTCGGGCAGGCCGGCCGACTGCGCCGTCACCGACATCCACGAGCGCAACAGCTCTTCGAGATGCTCGCCGTCACCGACTTGGCTGCGGTGCGAGCGCAGGGCGGCCAGCTTGATTGCGAAGACATCGGTAGCGTCCACCGCCCGGTCGGCGCGGTCGGTGGCCATCAGCCACAGCTCAGGAACGGTGTGAGGCTCCAAGCCCTCCTCGAGCAATTCGGGGTGGGCAAAGGGATTCCGTGCATCGGGGTACACCGCGTCGGTGGTCGCCTCGCCGGCGGCGAGGTGGTCGGGGTGGCTCGCCCCCAGCCGACTCCAGCTGCGTTCGGGCGACTGGGTGATGACCCGTTGAGGCTGAAACTTCCGGATCACCCGCGAGATGTCGCGGCGCAACTCGAGGCTCGGGGTCAGGCGCCCATCCGGGTAGCCGAGGAAGGTCACGTCGCTCACACCCACCTCGGCCGCGGCTGCCCGTTGCTCGGCGCGCCGGAGCACGGCCATCTCGGCACGGCTGATGGTGCGGTCCGATCCGCCGGCATCTCCGTCGGTGACGATGCAGTAGGCAACCTCTACTCCGTCGCCGGTCAGCGTGGCCACCGTCGCTGCCGCTCCGAAGTCGACGTCGTCGGGGTGGGCGGTGACCACCAGGACGCGCTCGATCCCGGGGGCACCGCCGTCGACCGTCAGCCGCGTCGGGTTCGGTTCTTCAGCGATGTCGTTCCTCCATCTGGTCGCTCCGGCGGCCCGTCGGCCGTACCGGGCTGATCGTTCGTCTCTGATCCTCGTCGACGAGCGGGATGCTCAGGCAACCCCGTCGATCCAGATGCTCAGGCTGCGTCCTCGGACGGGTTCCATTCGGCCAGATTGGCCAGTCGCGGGTCGTTGGAGAAGATCTCAACGATCGGCATCTTCAGGCCGATCCGGGTCTGTATCCGCTCGACTTCGAGGACCTGGTTCCATTGCACGAGCGTGACCACCACACCGGCCTCGCCGGCCCGGGCGGTCCGTCCCGACCGGTGGAGATAGGCCTTGTGGTCCTCGGGCGGATCGAAGTGGATGACCACGTCAACGGCGTCGATGTCCAGCCCGCGTGCGGCCACGTCGGTGGCCACCAGGGCCGGGAGCTTGCCGTCGGAGAAGTCCTTGAGGGTGCGTTCCCGGTTCGCCTGTCGGAGGTCGCCATGGATGGCAGCGGCGTCCACCCCCTCTTTGCGGAGCTGCTCGACCAGGCGGTCGGCCCCGCGCTTCGTGCGCACGAAGACGATCGACTTGGACACGTTGCGACAGATGGCGGCGGCCACCTTCACCCGATCCATTTGATGGACGTGCAGGAACCGGTGCTCCATCTCCTCCACGGTGGTCTGCGGCGAGGCAACCTCGTGCATGACCGGGTCGGTCAGGTAACGCGAGACCAATCGGTCGACCGCTCCGTCCAACGTGGCCGAGAACAGCAATGTTTGGTGGCTGCGCTCCAGGCGCCGCAACACCCATTCGACCTGAGGCATGAACCCCATGTCGGCCATGCGGTCCGCCTCGTCGAGCACCAACGTCTCGATGTCGGCGACAGTCAGCTCGCCGCGGTCGCCCAGATCGATCAGGCGACCGGGGGTGGCGATGATGACGTCGACACCGCGGCGAAGCTTCTTCACCTGGCGATCGATGTCGGCGCCGCCGTAGACGGCAACGAGCCGGAGGCCGATGGCCTCGGCCAGTGGCTCCAAGACGTCATGGACCTGGACGGCGAGCTCTCTGGTCGGGACCAGCACCAGCCCACGGGGCCGTCCGGGCTCGGTGGCCTCGTTGCCCATCGTCCGCTGCAGGAGGGGCACGCCGAAGGCGAGGGTCTTTCCCGACCCGGTCTTGGCCTTACCGCAGACGTCACGCCCCGCCAAAGCGTCGGCGACGGTCATCGCCTGGATGGGGAATGCGGTGGTAATGCCCTGGGAAGCAAGTACGTCAACCAGGGCCGGCTCGACCCCGATACTGTCAAAAGGGACTGGTGTATTGCCGAGCGTGCTGGCGGAGGCACCGGCGGTTTCGGCGCGCTCCGGCCGCTCAATCGTGGATGTCATTAGGTCGTGTTCTCTCATCTCTTCGGTGCCGACTGTGCGGCCGGCGGTCGGATTCCGCCCGGTCGGCAGAGGGGGCGAATGCGGGCCCGCCTCGGATGGTTCCGCAGGAGCGGACGACAGGATGAGGAAGACCCCGCCATCGAACCAGTAGTCCAATGACCCAATTAGTCTACCGCGGGTAGTCCTCGCGGCCGTGGCATGCCATCCACCAGGAATTTTGTCACCGGCGACCCGACCCGGACAGTGGTCATAGGCCCGAGGGCGTCATGATCCCCGGAGGGTCATGGTCCGGTCGGCTCCCGGTACACCTCGGTTCCTCCGGTCCGGAATTCCGCCGCCTTCTCCTCCAGCCCGGTCTGGACGGCAGCGTCGAGCGGGAGTCCTTGGGACTCGGCGTAGTCCCGAACATCTTGGCTGATCCGCATGGAGCAGAACTTGGGGCCGCACATCGAGCAGAAGTGTGCCGTCTTGGCCGGCTGGGCGGGCAGCGTTTCGTCGTGGTACGACCGGGCCGTGCCGGGGTCGATGGACAGGTTGAACTGGTCCTCCCACCGGAACTCGAAGCGCGCCTTCGACAACGCGTCATCCCAGACCTGCGCACCGGGATGCCCCTTGGCCACGTCGGCGGCATGGGCGGCGATCTTGTAGGCGATCATTCCCTGCTTCACATCCTCACGGTCGGGGAGGCCCAGGTGTTCCTTGGGTGTCACGTAGCAGAGCATGGCTGTGCCCTGCATCCCTATCACCGCGGCCCCGATGGCCGAGGTGATGTGGTCGTAGCCCGGCGCCACGTCGACGGTCAGGGGGCCGAGTGTGTAAAACGGGGCACGATGACAGACGTCCTGTTCTCGCACCACGTTCTCGGCGATCCGGTTGAGGGGGACGTGGCCCGGACCCTCGATCATGGTCTGGACGTCGTGGCGCCATGCCACTTCGGTCAGCTGGCCCAGCGTGGCAAGCTCGGCGAACTGAGCCTCGTCGTTTGCATCGGCGATCGAACCCGGGCGCAGCCCGTCGCCCAATGAGAAGGCCACGTCGTAGGCAGCCATGATCTCGCAGATCTCCTCGAACCGGGTGTAGAGGAAATTCTCGCGGTGGTGAGCGAGGCACCAGGCGGCCATGATCGATCCGCCCCGGCTCACGATGCCCGTGACGCGCCGGGCCGTAAGGGGCACGTACCGGAGGAGGACGCCCGCATGGATGGTGAAGTAATCGACGCCTTGCTCGGCCTGTTCGACCAGGGTGTCCCGGTAGAGCTCCCAGGTCAGCTCGTCGGGTCGCCCGTCGACTTTCTCGAGTGCCTGGTAGATGGGGACGGTGCCGATGGGGACGGGGGAGTTCCTAAGGATCCATTCCCTGGTGGTGTGGATCTCCGGGCCGGTGGACAGGTCCATCACCGTGTCGGCCCCCCACCGGGTGGCCCAAGTGAGTTTTTCCACCTCATCATCGATCGAGGCACTGACGGCCGAGTTCCCGATGTTGGCGTTGACCTTTACCAGGAAGCGGGTACCGATGATCATCGGCTCCGATTCGGGGTGGTTCACGTTGGCCGGGAGAATTGCCCGGCCGGCGGCCAGCTCGTCGCGCACCACAGTCTCGGGGACGCCTTCTCGAACGGCCACGAAGCTCATCTCCGCGGTGATTTCGCCCCGCCGGGCGTAATGCATCTGGGTCACCGGTCCCCCGGTCGACCGCAGCGGGCGTCGACCCCGGGCGGGATGAGGCCGGGCGGGGTCGGTGCGCCGACGCGCTCCTCTCCCATCGTCCCTTCCGAGGACCGAACGGCCCCGGTACTCGGCGACGTCGCAACGGTCGCCGATCCATGCGCGGCGAAGGGCGGGGAGTCCAACCTCGGGTTCGGATCCCGGCCCTGAGGTGTCATAGAGCCGAACGGGAGCATTGGCCACGGGACCGGCCTTGCCCGGCGAGTCGGAGAGGGACACCTCGACAAAGGGCACCCGAACCCCGGCCTTATCGCCCTCGACATAGACCTTCTGTCGCTGATACTCGGCTCGTGGCCCAATCGAGACTTCGACGGTCGTCATGGCACTCTCCCTCCGCCGGCATTACCCGGATCAGGTTCGGTCGGCGCCAGCAAGGCGCCCTCTCAGCCCGGTTCGTCCGAGCTCCCGTGCCCCCACTGTGCCACGCCGGGAACGCACGCGCATCCGCCGCTGCCCGCGCCCCAGATCCGTGGCGAGCCGGAGCGACCCGGCGCTTCATCCGACGGTCCACGTTCGCGGCGGGTAGCCATCCATCGTTGGGACCCGGTTCGATCATTGGGACCCGGTTCGATCGCCGCCTCGACCGGTATGCAAGGGTAGGGCCGTTGATATCGACGATCGGTCCGGGCTGGACCGGTCACGCCAGAAGGGACGGGACCATGGGAAAGCTCGCTGCTGGAGACAAGGCACCTGCATTCAAGCTGCCGGACCAGGACGGGAAGAGCGTGTCGTTGGCCGACTTCAAGGGGAACCCGGTGGTCGTGTACTTCTATCCACGAGACGACACCCCCGGTTGCACCAAGGAGGCCTGTCAGTTCAACGACAACCTCAGGGAGTTCACCCGAGCGAAGGTCCCGGTGGTAGGCATCTCGGCCGACGGGGCCGACAAGCATCAGGCCTTCCGGTCCAAGTACGGCCTCAAGTTCTCCCTCCTGACCGACTCGGACCATTCGGTCGGCGAGGCCTACGGGGCGTGGGGCGAGAAGACGCTCTACGGGAAGAAGTCCATCGGCGTGATCCGGTCCACGTTTCTCATCGACGGCCAGGGAAAGATCGCCCGGGCTTGGTACCACGTGAAGGCGGACGGCCACGCAGCCAAGGTTCTGGAAGAAATCGGAAGCTGAACGGCGGAGCAGACCGGTTGAGCAGACCGCTCGGGTCGGCGGCAACCTGTCAGACCTGGTACCGCTCAGACCTGGTGCTTCGGGCACCAATAGGTGGTGCGGCCGCCGACGGTTGCCCGGGACAAGAGGGTGCCGTCCTTGGGGCACCGACCGTCGCGATGGCGTTCATCCATCAGTTCGCCGAGGTGGGAGCCTCCCCTGTCGAGCAGCTGGGTCAGGGTCCGACTCATGGTGCGGTGCAGCCGCCGGACCTCGGCGGGGGTGAGCGATCCGGCCGGACGGAGGGGTGAGAGCCCTGCCCTCCACAGCACCTCGTCGCCGATCAGGTTGCCGATCCCAGCCACCCTGGCCTGATCGAGGAGCCGAGCCTTCAACGGTGCCTTCGATCCTCGCAGCGCCGCGCCCAACTGTGACGCGGTGATGGAAACGGCGTCCGGTCCGAGTCGGGTGAGGTCGGGGTTGAGCGAGACACCTCCCAACCGTCGAGGGTCATGGACCACCAGCGAGCCCTCTTCGAAGCGCATCGTGAACCGATCCCATTTGTGCTGGAACTGCTGCGAGGAGTAGATGAGGCGGTCCACGCCCGCCTTTCCATCGACGAGCAGGGTTCCCGTCATGCCGAAGCGGATGCCGAGGGTGTCGCCGCTGTCCATGTCGATGAGCACGATCTTGCCGATCCGCCGCACATCGTCGACCCGACGGCCCACCAGGGCCCGCCGGAGCCTCGGCCCGGTTGCACCCTCCTTCAGAAACCAGCTGTCCGGGGTGGCGATCGACGTCACTTTCCGACCACGGACCGACAGAGCCAGGCGGCGGTAGGACTCCACTTCGGTAATCTCGGGCACAGAGCAGACGGTATCCGGGCGACGCAGGCGCCTGCCGACGCGCCTCACTGGGCAGCTGACGGGCGCCCCCAAGTCTCCAGCCAGGGCCGCGCCCGTCACCCGCCCGGGCGGCGGAAGGCTCCCGCCTGGCGGCTCAATTCACCCGCCTGGGCTGCCCGAGTCTCCCGTCCGGCGGCCCCCGTCGGCGGCCAGCCGACCCAAATTGCCGAGCCCCCGGGCCCTCGTCGCTATGGTTATCCCATGCCTCCCGAAAAGCCGCAATGGCTTGAGCTCTACCGCGAGGTCGTGACCTCGGGCCTCTGTACCGGCTGCGCCGGCTGCATCGTCGCCTGCCCCCACGACGTTCTGTCCTATGACGACACCGGCGGCCGGTACAAGCCGTTCCACATCGACGCCGACGGCGGCCGCGAGGACTGCACGCACGGCATCAAAGGGTGCACCATGTGCACGCGGGCCTGTCCCCGGTTCCGCCTGTGGGAACCGGAGATCGAGACCCACCTGTTCGGACGGGAGCGGACCGACGAGGAGGTGGCTGGGATCTCCTCGGACATCCTCCTGGTTCGGGCCACCGATCCCGAGGTGCAGGCGGTCGGGCAGGACGGTGGGCTGGTGTCGGCCCTGTTGATCTGGGCCCTCGAGCACGACGTGATCGACGCCGCACTGGTGTCGGACCTGGAAGGTGACGGATCGAGCTGGAAGGCTGTTCCCGCTGTGGCCACCAACCGGGCCGAGGTGCTGGCCGCGGCTGGTTCGCGGTACACCTATTCGGCCAACACCCTGGCCTACCCCAAGGCCATCGAGGGGGGCGCCGAGCGGATCGCTTTGATCGGCATGGGCTGCCAGGCGTCCGCTCCCCCGGTCATGGCGGCGCGCAAGGCCGGGAAGATCGCTCGCCGGTTGTCACTGACGATCGGCCTCATGTGCTCCAAGACCTTCGACGATGCCATCTTCCCGGAGCTCTTCGAGGCCAAGTACGGAATCATGCGGGCCAACATCACCAAGATGAACATCAAGGGCGTCTTCCAGGTCTGGACCAAAGACGGGGGCTACCACGAGATCCCGCTGAAAGAAGCCCATGCCTGGACCCGTGAGGGCTGCACCAGCTGCCCTGATTTCGCCGCCGAGCATGCCGACATCTCCACCGGTGGCATCGGGGAATTCAACGATTGGACGCTGACCATCGTGCGCACGGAGCGGGGGCGGGAGCTCCTCGATGGCATGATCGCCGACGGTGCCATCGAGACCCGTCCCGGTGACGAGGACCCCGGTGCCATTGCCCTGTTGCGGAAGCTGGCCAAGGTGAGCCGGCGTCGGTGGCCAGAAACCGCCGTGCCCATGCCTCGGCGACTACCTGCAGTTACGCCCTCCTAGTGGCGCCGAGCCCTGGCTGACCTCAGCGAGGCTCATCGTCGACAGGCGATACCCACTGGAGCCACATCAGCGACGCAGAAACAGCTCGTCGGCAGGCCCCGGCATCCCTCGGCCATTCGGCACAGCGCTCAGGCGCCGAGCTGGTGCGCCCGTGCAAAGACGGCATCGAGCATCGGCTCCGTCAGCACTCCGGTGAATGTGTTCTGCTGACTGGGGTGATAGGAGCACACGAGCATGCGCCCGTCCGGGAGCCGGGCCTCGACCAGATGCCCGAACT
>DASXMT010000334.1:0-3128 GCA_036495505.1 Acidimicrobiales bacterium
TTCTGGTCGGCGTACCGGCGGGCGAACTTGCACATGGCTTTGGTGAACACGTCGTTCTTTCCCATGTAGGCGTAAATGGCCTCGGGGTCGCCCGAGCGGGCGTGCGCCCTAGCCAGGGTGTTGCCGCAGGCAATGCCGAACTCGGTCAGGACCGGTGCGATCAGGTTGGTGGTGGGGATGAGCTTCATGTCGCGGAACTGACGGACATAGAAGTCGCGCTCGCCCAGCGAACCCCAGCCCACGAAGATGTCGGTAGCGCTCTGCACCATGCGCTTGCCGGCAATGACCCGGGCGCCATGATTGTCGTGCTCGCTGGAGTACGTGTAGGACTCGTAGACGGAAGGACCGGCCTGCTTGCACTGCAGGAAGAGCGGGTCGCCCGTTGCGCTTCCCTCAAGCAGCACCAGATACACAACCATGCCGACACTACCGACCCCCACCACCTGGCGGACGATGTCCACTGGCGTGAAGCGGTCGAACAGCCTGCGACGGTCCTCCTGGAGCGTCAGGCGATAGCCGCCGAAGAGTTCCTCCACGATGTCGCCCTGTTCATCGTCGTCGAGTGTCACGCGCAGCGGGGGCTGCGGGGTAATACGCGCCCGCCCGCGCCGCTCCGTCGTGAGCTTGGCGAAGGCTCCACGGCTGGTCCGCGTTTCTCGCCCCTTCTCGATCTGGATCTTCACCTGGCCTCGGTCAGCGGGTTCGAAGTAGTCGATGAACTGGTCAAAGCGTGTGCCCTCGTACCAGATATCCAGCAGCGGCAGGGTGGCGTAGTGCCGCATCCGGTTGCGGTAGGCGTTGACCGCCGCCGTGACCGCCGCGTCTGACTTACTCTGCTTCACGCCGTTCTCCCGGGCCGCCACCACCAGGCTGGCGGCGAGGCGGGCCACGTCCCACTCGAAGGGTCCGGGCAGGGTCTCGTCGAAGTCGCGCAGGTCGAAATTGAGATTGCGTTCTGGCGTGGCCCAGAGGCCGAAGTTCAGGACGTGGGCGTCTCCGCAGAGCTGGACTTCGATCCGGCTGTGCGGCCGGGAGGCCAGGTCGGCCGCCATGACGGCGGCCGCGCCCCGGTAGAAGTTCCACGGCGAGAGCGACATGCGCTTGTGGCGGAGCGGAGCGAGCTCAGGCAGCCGGATGTCGTCCTGGGCCAAGATTATGTCGACGGGGTCGTGCCCGCGGTTCCGCTCGTCCCATTCACCCAGATCGGCCCGGGGCGCCAGTACCCGGGCCTGCCGTCCCATCTCTCGGCGCTCGGCGGCCGTAGCCAAGAGGTCGTGCTTGGCGGCTACGAGTGCGGGTGCTTTGTAGGTTTTGGTCATGGGTTTCCTCCCCTCTCCCCTCCGGTGCGGCCCCTATTCTGCCCGGTCGCGAGGTCTCCGGGTGCCTCGCCCACCGGTAGCCGCCACCGAAGTGAATATTTCCTTCAATGCCTTCAGGGCCCGTCCGCTCCGGGCCCGCTCGAAACTCGGGGGCGTATTGATCGACCCGGCTACATCGAAGAGGTCGGGAGACGTGCATGGAAATCTTTTGGAGACCCCGTCGGGCACGCCCGTGTCGACGAGATCTGGGAGATTGACGAAAGGCCGCTCACTGTCCGTGGCGTCAGTTGATTGAGAGTCACCCGGCGTTCAGGCGTTTCACCAGGTGCAGTGGTTCTCGCAGGTCAGTGAGGTTCGAATAGGAGTGACTACGGTCCACCAGGTCAGAGGGTGTTTTTCGAACAGATTTGACCCCGAAGACCGAAACTTCGTCCGTATTTCGTCCGTCATATCGCAGAGCGCTTGCTCGGCTTATTGTCAGCGGAGGCCGATATCAGCGCCTCGAGCCGGTCGGCAACGGCGATGTCCGCCTCTGGGAACAGATGGCCATATCGGTCGAGTGTGAAGCTCACCGACGTGTGGCCCGCCCGCCTGGACAGTTCGAGTGGACTTGCACCGGAGGCAATCCATAGCGCTACGGCCGTATGTCGGAGGTCGTGTGGACGCAGAGGCTTGAGGCCCGCAGCGTCGACCGCCGGAGCCCACTTTCGGCGCCTCCATACCGGGACCCGCAGTGGACCGCCCTCGGGGGCCGTGAACGCGAAGGCTGCCGCGTCCGCTGGCGTGTACTGGGCCAGATGGTCATCGAGAATCTTCACCACGGACCCGGGCAGCGTCAGAGATCGCCACCCAGCGCGAGTCTTCGGCGTCCCGTACGTCAGGTGGCCCCGTATCTCCACGGCGATCTCAGCAACGTCGACGCGCCCTCGGAGGATGTCCACGCGCCCCGGCGCAGTCCCACCAGCTCGCCTATGCGCAATCCGCCTATGCGCCGACGAGGATCAGGGGTCGGTACCGGGGAGCTATCACGCCAGCGAGGAGGTCGACCTCGGCGGGGGACAGGAACCGCATTTCCTCTCGCTCAATCCGGGGGATGACCTTCGTGCGTTGTTGAAGGCAAGGAAGTGGCTACAGCCGAGCGACAGCGTCGCTTCGGTCGTCGAACCCGACTATGTCGACAACCCGACCATCTCGCACCGTGAGGACCTGCCATCTGAGCGTAGATCCACCCCTTTGGTCGGCAGCCTGGGTGCTGTGAACCACCAGGCCAACGAGAAGCTTGTCGCCGTGGATGGCGATGTCGTACACCTGGGCCTCGACACCTGACTGCCTGCCACGCTCGTACCAGGCCAGTACCTGGTCGCGGTTCTGGCATGTTGGGCGTGGGGCGTCTGTTGCACCCCAGGTCACATTCGGATCGAAAGACTCACTGAAGGCAGTCAGGTCACCTGCCTCCAGTGCAAGGCGGATCTGAGCGGCAACGCCCTCCATCGCCCCCAGCTGCTCTGGCACTGATTACCTCCTAGATTGTCCCGCAGTCGGCAAGATCGTTACGACGCGGGCGCGCTTTGTTGGCAGCATCTTCACCGGTGCGGTCCAACGTCTGTTCCGCCAACCGAACCGGCTAACGCGTCACAGCGCCTCGGCGACGCGCCGAGCTCGGGTGCGGCATCGGAGATGATGCGATTGATCCACTCTCGGTCTACCGCGTTGTGAGTGGCAAAGCGAGCACGATAACGAACCTAGCGGCCCCGTGTCACAGCCACGTATCCCCAAAATGAACACTGTGTCGCGTCCCGGTATTGACGT
>DASXMT010000335.1:0-3256 GCA_036495505.1 Acidimicrobiales bacterium
TCGACGTCATCTCACAAGGTCGCTTGGATTGCGGGTTCGTACGGGGTGTCCCCATGGAGCTGTCGGCGGGAAACAGCAATCCCGTCGATACGAAACAGCGCTTCTGGGAGGCAGCCGACTTCATCGTCGAGGCGTGGACATCGCATAACGGACCATTCAACTGGGAGGGCGAGTACTTTCACTATCGGCAGGCCAATGCCTGGCCGCGGGTGTACCAGGATCCCCACCCACCGGTGTGGGTTCCCACCCAAACTCCGTCGAGCGCCATGGAGGTGGCCGAGCGCCAGTACGTGCTGGCCACCATATTGAACGGGGCCGAGGGTGCGTCGCAGATCTTCGACGCCTATCGACAGCGCGCGGTCGACTGTGGGCACGTCCAGCCCGATCCGGAGATGCTGGCATACTGCGGCTTGGTGTTCGTTGGCGAGACTGACGAGGATGGTCTGGCCGGCGCCCGAAAGCTGCAGTGGTACCTCCAGCACAACAAGGTCGCGCCTCAGTTCATGAACGTCCCCGGCTACATCGACGTCAGGGCCAGGGCAGCGATGATGAAGCGCCTCGAACACGAAGGCCAATCGAGCACGCCCACAGGGCATTTCGGGAGTTCTTCTGTTGAAGAGCTGGCCGAAGGCGGGTTCTTCTTCGCCGGCAGCCCCGACACCGTCCACCGTCAGCTCTGCCAGTTCTACGAGCGAGTGGGAGGATTCGGGCACCTGCTGGCCATGATGCAAGGAGGCACGATGGGTTTCGACCTCGTCGCTAAGAGCATGGCCCTCTTTGCCGAAGAGGTCCTACCCCGCTTCCGGGCTTCGGTCTCGTAGCGGCAGTGTCGAGCGGCCAGACGCCTACAGAAGGTCTACGCAATGAGTTGGCGGAGAGGCGTGGCATGGCCTTCGAGCTCGGCCAACGGGGGTTGCAGCTGGTGGCCGACGACCTGATACCGGCCCTGCAGACCAGGTAGCCCGTTTCCGGGACCCTCGCCTCCACATCGAGGACGTTGTTCTTGGCTCAGGGCCCTGCGCCCCCGCCGGTGGTAGAGCGGCGGGGTTCTCGCCCGGCCCCTTCGGCGGACATGCGCCACTCCGAGGAATTGCCGAGAGTCGATCGGCGCAGGCGCTTGGAGAAGCCGCCCACCTCGAGAGGACCGCCGACCTTGCTAGGGCCACCGACCTCTCTTGACATAGCATACAAAATCGTACACAATTCGCTCGGGTAGAAGTCTGCCGCACGTGTCTTGGTTGTCCTGATTGGACCTAAGTGAGACCAGTTCGAATGAGGGCCCACAGACGAGGACAGGGGACGCAAGGCAGGTGACGGACATTCGCGGGAGGTCGACTTCGGTCGGGCTGACATCGGAGAGTGCAGCACCCGAGAGTACGAGGGTGGCGAACGAACTGCGCAACTGGATCATCCGCGGTCAACTTTCCCCAGGCGAATCGATTCGGCAGGCGGATGTCGCGGCCAACCTCAAAGTCAGCAGGGTGCCGGTGCGGGAGGCGCTCACGGTGCTCGAGGTCGAGGGCCTCGTGGAGCACAAGATGAACGCCGGTTACGCAGTGACGCGCTGGAGCGCGGACGACCTCCGGCAGATAAATCTCATGCGGGGCCTGCTCGAGTCCCAACTCATCGATTCCATGAGATGGCCCGACGATCAGGAATTCGATCGGTTGCTGGCTATCCACGATCGTATTGCCAAAGAAACCGAGAGGATCAATACGGTCAACATCATCGTGCTAAACCGGTCGTTTCATTTTACCATCTTTCAATGGTCGGACCTGAGACGGGTAGCGGAGGAAGTTGGCCGGTTATGGCACATATCGGATGCGTATCGCTCCATTTATCTCCACGATCAGATGGCGCTGAAAAGGGTCGTCCACGATCACGAGCAGATAATCGAGAGGATCCGACTGAAGGACCGTGTGGGGTTGGCTGACATTATCCAAGCGCACCGGCAGGAAGCTGCTGATCGGGTCATTGAATACCTACAAGCGATGGGTCGGGAATGATCTGAGTGAACATTGCCCCGGTCATACTGGCGAGATCAGTTCAGAATAATAATTACGTCAGAAGTATGGGGTTTAATCCCGGAATGGCCGGATGCAGTCATGGGGCACCAAGAGAGAATGCGATCGCAGTAATTTGGTCGATCCATGGGTTCGCTGCCGGTCCAACGCAGGGGGCCGGTTCTTCCGATCGTTCCTCGGCGAAACCTTCTTGCAGATCGACCAAACGATCGGTAGGCTATGTGTTGTGCTCGACGGAGCGGGGAGGGAAGCTTCATGGTTAGCTCGCTGAGGGAAATCCACGTGGTGGCAACGACGTACAAAGGCGCTTCCGCCTCGTCCAGCGTCACCGCCGACGGGTTCCTGGCAGCTGTTCCTCAATCGACCGAACATCGAAGGGCTGATTCGTGACTGGCCTGTCAATTGACCTTTCGGGGAAGTCTGCTCTGGTCACTGGCGCCGGACAGGGGGTGGGACGAGCGATTTCGCTCTACCTGGCCGCCGCCGGTGCCGAAGTTCTCGTCAACGACATCGACGCCGAACGAGCCGAGTCAGTGGTCTCGGAGATCGCCTCTGAGGGAAAGGCCCGCACCGCCGTGTTCGACGTCACCGACTGGACGTCCGTTCGAAGCGTGGTGGACGAGGTCGGTCCGGTGGACATCCTGGTGAACAACGCCGGGAATGCAGGCCCCGAGGGTTGGAAGGGCATGCAGCCCTTTCATGAGACAGAGCCCGAGGAGTGGGGCCGTTTCATCGACATCAATCTGTATGGGGTCATGCACTGCGTACGAGCGGCCCTCCCGGGCATGATCGGACGCCCGGACGGGAGGATCATCACCGTGATCTCCGATTCCGGTCGGACCGGTGACGCCAACCTGGCCCCCTATGCCGCAGCCAAGGCGGGCGCCGCGGGCTTCTCTCGCTGCATCGCTCGAGAGGTGGGCAGGTATGGCATCACCGTGAACTGCGTCGCCCTGGGCACGATCATGCCGCACGGGACGGATCCCGAGCAGGACCTGGCCGACGAGCAGGCCAAGAGGATCGTGAGCCGCTACGTCGTGCGCCGCCGAGGTCGACCCGAAGACGTCGCCGGAATCGTCACCTATCTGGCCAGTCCCGATGCCTCGTGGATCACCGGTCAGACCTATCCTGTCAACGGAGGCTATTCCTTTGCCCTCTAGACGCTACGTACCGCTCGAGGGGATTCGGATCCTCGATCTGTCCCGCATGTACCCCGGCGGCTTCTGCACCCT
>DASXMT010000336.1:0-3360 GCA_036495505.1 Acidimicrobiales bacterium
GGAGGAGTTCGGCCTGCTCGACTCCGTCTATCCCGGTCGACTTGATCTGGGTATAGGGAGGTCTGGAGGGAAGAAGTTCCTCAAGCAGCGAAGCGAGGGCGCCGGACCGGGCTCGGCCAGCAGTCGGGCCGCCGGAACAGCATGGACCAAGACGGAGATGGTGCGTGGCGCCAGGGTCCCTCCGCCCTTCGGCGTCGGCCGGCTCCTCGCCTCACCCCGCCTCAGGTTGACCGCCGAGTTTCTCCAACAGCCCGGAGCGGAGACGCCCGCCTATGCGGACCAGGTTCACCAGCTCCTCTCCCTGTTGCGTACCGGCTACTGCTCACCCGACGCCGTCGAGGTCCACGTGGTTCCCGGCGAAGGGGCCAATGTAGAGGTGTGGGTCCTAGGCAGCAGCGCGGGCGAAAGCGCCACCATTGCCGGTGAGCTCGGCCTGCGCTTCGCGGCCAGCTACCACGTCAGTCCCGGGACCGCGCTCGAAGCGGTGGACTGCTACCGCCAGGCATTCCGGCCCTCGTCGGACCTGAGCCAACCCCATGTCTGCGTGTCGGCGGACGTGGTGGTAGCCGATGATGACGCGACAGCGCGCCGGCTCGCTGCTGGCTACGGGCTGTGGGTCCGAAGCATCCGATGCGGCGAGGGTGCCATACCGTTCCCGTCACCCGAGGAAGCAGCGGCCCACGTGTGGACCGAAGAAGATCGAGCCCTGGTAGCCGATCGGACCGAGACGCAATTCGTGGGCTCGCCGCAAACCGTCATCGAGCAGCTCAGCGCCTTGCAGGCCGCGACAGGTGCCGACGAGCTGGCCATCACCACCATCACCCACGAGCACGCCGATCGGGTTCGCTCGTACCAGCTGCTGGCCGATGCATGGGGGCGATCCTGAGGGCGGATTGATCCGAGGGGTGACTGGGAATGATGATGACGGCGAAGCCTCGGATCGACCAGGATTGGACCGGCCAATGGATAGGGTGCACGGCGTATCCGCAGGCGAGTTCGGCAAAGCCGGCATCAGTCTGGCTCCCGAGCCACGGAGCGTGTCCAGGGCTCGCTCGTTCGTTGCCGCCATGCTCGAGACCTGGGACTGCGATGACCCCGAGCGGACCGTTGTCCTGTTGACCAGCGAGATCGTGACCAACGCCGTCCGAAGGGCAACCGACGCCATCCGGGTGGAGGCGACACTGGTCGGCGACGAGGCGCTTCGAGTGGAGGCCACAGATGACCATCCCGACCTCCCCGTTCGGCATCAGCCCGATCACCATGACGAGGGGGGTCGAGGAATCCTGCTCGTCCAGGCGCTGGCGCTGCGGTGGGGCGTTGACCGCGAGGAGGGGCACAAAGTGGTCTGGTTCGAAGCACCGGTGACGCGCCGGGCACGGTAACTCCCCGCCGGTGGAGATCCCGCGGTTGGATCAGGTGCTCGGCGGTCGGAACTGGCGTAACCAAGCGATCATCGCCTCCAGATCCTCTTCTGTGTCAAGGTCGCGTTCCGACGCCCACGCCTGGGCGTCGTCAGGGGTGATCATCCGTTCGGAAAGAGCAAACATCAGCATGACCAGCGCCTGACGCCGCCGCGGCGGCAGCGTCACGATCAGGCCCGCCAGTCGTTCGCTGAATTCCTCCCACTGGTCGGTGCGGATCAGCTCCCAGCGCTTGCCATCGGCCAGTTCGGCCACTATCTCGCGGAACGGGTCGTCGCCCTTGGCGGTCACAGATCATTCCTAGCGGATCATCGCTTCGAAGAGAACCGCCTGCTGTCGGCATTCATGGCCCCAGCGCATTCCGAAGGTCGTCCTCGGCGTTGGCCAGACACTCGTCGCACACGGTCCCGCAGGTCGGGCACGAACGCTGCTCCCATCCGGGACGGTTCTTCAAGACGAGCATCGTCTCGGCCCGGGCGATGGACACCCGAGTCGACTTGACCTGGATGAGGGCCAGCATCCGTAGGGCCTCCGATTCTCCGTGATCAGAGACGAGACGATCGACCAGGTCGCCTTCATCGCCGTCCTCCCGGAGAACGTCCCAGGTGGCCTTCAACACCTCCATGATCTCCGCCGGCCACGAGTAGTCCCACGGCTCGAGCGGTTCAATCGCGCCTTCGTCCATTGGCCGCACTCCTGAGTCGTCCGTTGCTGGTCTGGCGCAGTCGCCCGATGTGGCCCAGGCGCGAACAAGGGCCCCATCTCCATCTGTACAACGGATGTGACGGGCCGACCTTGTGGGCAGGTGTCTACCTATCGGTAGGTAGACCCCTGCATGAGGCGACCTGACCTGGGGTCATGGGCAAATTGACCGCCGCCGCGCCGCGTTCGTGGCCTTCGGGTGCCTCGATCCACCGTTCAGGGCGAGCAGCCACAGCGCATGGGACCTCATCGCATGAGGGAAGAGGGGCTCCGACCTGCCATGCTTGCGGTGGAACACTCGATCAAGGGAGACCTGATGGCTCCATCTGACGTATCGCTATTAAGCACCCGGCTTGATCAGGACCATGCTCCGGAGACCAATGGCCGGATGACAGTCTGCCGTCGCTGCGGCGTTCGAACAGAAGAGACGAGTAGTCGGCACGCGGCCACAGAAGAGCTCCAGGTCAAGGCGGGTCGATGGCTCGACAGCCAAGCACTGGCCAGCCGGGTGGCCCAGTCGAGACGCGTACCGCGCCCCTGAGCAGGGTCCAAAGCCAAGGAGATCAAAGCAGTCGGCCAGCACCACGGGCGCGATCTCCTACACCAGTCGCCGGTCCGTCGCCCACTTGGTGAGCTCGTGCCGGGTCGAGAGTTGCAGCTTCCGTCGCACCGATGAGACATGAGACTCCACCGTCTTGACCGAGATGGTCAGGTCTCTCGCCACCTCCTTGTAGGTGTAGCCCCGAGCGATGAGGCGTAGGACCTCGCCCTCCCGGGGTGAGATCTGATCCAGTTCCGGATCCAGGCCGGTGGTCACCATGTCTCCACTGGCGCTTCCGGCAAAGGCATCGAGGACGAAGCCGGCCAGGCGGGGGGAGAATACGGCGTCGCCCGCCCTCACCCGGTACACCGCCTGAAGGAGGTCCTCGCCCGAGATGGTTTTGGTGACGTATCCGCGCGCTCCAGCCCGTATGACGGCGATCACGTCCTCTGGAGCATCCGATACCGAGAGAGCCAGGAACCGGACTTCGGGATGGTACGGCGTGACCCCCCGTAGGATGGCCTGCCCCCCGCCACCGGGGAGGTGCACATCGAGGAGGACGACGTCGGGGAGGCGCTCGTTGATCATCTCCACTGCGGCGTCGACCTCGTCGGCCTCGCCCACGACGTCGGCGGCGCCGCCGATCTCCGCACGGACCCCGGCCCGGAACATGGCATGGTCATCGACCAGAAAGAT
>DASXMT010000337.1:0-12506 GCA_036495505.1 Acidimicrobiales bacterium
GGGCCGAGCGGTCTGGTGGGCCGTGCGGTCCGTGCGGTGGGGCCGTGCGGGACTCGAACCACGACCCCTTGCGGCGTCACCAACTGGGAACGGAGCCGTTCAATCTCGGCGCAGCGGAAGTGGTGCAGCGCTGGATGTAGCGGAATCGCGTCCACTCGCGGTGAGCCTGAATCCCGCATCCAGGAGGGCATCGACCGGAATGAGCCATTGTCCGGCGCTGTCCCGATGGGCACCGGTCAGGGTTCCAGCGGATAACCGGCGTCGAATAGTTTTCTCGTTCACCCCAGCACGGTCAGCGGCCTCGGAAACCGATAGCTCCGGGGCGTCGCTCATGCGGCCACGGTCACGGCTCGGACCGTCGAAGGATGCCAACGAGAGGCCCCGTGACCGGTCGGTACTCCCTCCTCGTTCAGGGCCGTGGCGATGGCACCGAACGACAGCCCTGACTTCCGCTCAGCGGCGATTCTGGCCCCCACTCCGAAGGCTTGACAAATCGCAGCACAGTGGGTTAAGTACCAGCTGCGTTTGATCGCGCTGCGAAGCCGACTGGGTCTGCTTCCAAAAGGAGAGGGGACCGGCATGGGCGACGTCCGCAGGCGTCTGATTAGCGTGGTCGGTGCCATCGCCATGGGTTTTGGCGGCCTCGTCGTGGGTGCAGGGATGACTTCGACGCCCGCTTCAGCCACACCATCGTGTTCTCAACCCCCATCCATCGAATGCACCTTCTCCACCACGGGGGCGATTGACAGCTTTCTCGTGCCCGCCGGCGTCACCGTGGTCGAAATCACCGCCTCGGGCGCACAGGGCGGAAGTGGCGTCCTCGGAGTGCCGGGGGGCAAGGGCGCCCAGCTGAAAGGCTTCTTTGGCGTGACGCCAGGGGAGACACTGAACGTGGTGGTCGGCGGGATAGGAACGACGTTGGATGGCAGCGGCGGTGGCGGCGGCGGCTCCTTCGTGTACAGGAGTGCCACGTCGGCCGGGTTGCTGATGGCCGCAGCCGGAGGCGGGGGCAGTGCTGGGGGCAGCCCCGGCGGCGGCGGCGGCGAGACGCCGACGGCTGGCGACGGTCAGACTCCCCCAGGAAACTCGTGCACCGGCGGTCCCGGTGGCCAGGGTGGCCAAGGTGGATCTGCTGCCGGCTGCCTCAGGTCCCCGGAAGCCGCCGGTGGAGGTGGGCTGCTCGGTGACGGTCGGACCATATCTGATGCGGCCGGCGGAAAGGCGCTTGTCAACGGCGCTGGCGGCGGCGCTGGCGTTCCGGGCTACGGACATGGCGGTTTCGGGGGAGGCGGTGGGGCCGGAGAGAAGTCTGGTGGCGGTGGCGGCGGCTACAACGGCGGCGGGGCGGGTGGCGACAACAGCGGAGGCGGAGCCGGCGGTGGTGGCGGCGGGTCCTACAACGCTGGTAACGCACAGTTCAACCAAGGCGGCGTCCAGACCGGAAACGGCGAGATAGTCATCTCCGACGAATCCACGGCACCGCCTCCTTCGGCCGGCTATCGACTCGTGGCTAGTGATGGAGGTCTGTTTTCCTTCAACGCACCCTTCTATGGCTCCATGGGAGGCCAGCCCCTCAACCAACCCATTGTCGGGATGGCCTCTGATAAGGCGACCGGCGGATATTGGGAGGTCGCATCTGACGGTGGGATCTTCGCCTTCAACGCCCCCTTCCAGGGTTCGATGGCCGGTAAGCCCCTCAACCAACCGATCGTGGGCATGGCCTCGACTCCTGACGGCCAGGGCTACTGGGAGGTGGCCCGAGACGGTGGCATCTTCACCTTCGGCAACGCCGGATTCTTCGGCTCAGAAGGTGGGCAGCCCCTGAACCAGCCCATCGTCGGGCTAGCTGCCACACCGGACGGCCGGGGGTATTGGTTGGTGGCCTCCGACGGCGGCATCTTCACGTTCGGCGACGCCGGCTTCTACGGTTCCGAAGGAGGGTCACCGCTCAATCAGCCCATCGTGGGCATGACCGCCACCCATGACGGGAAGGGCTACTGGTTGGTGGCCTCCGACGGCGGCATCTTCAACTTGGGCGACGCCGGCTTCCTCGGCTCCAAGGGCGGCCAGACCCTGAACAAGCCGGTGGTGGGCATGACCGCTACCACCGACAGCCAGGGCTATTGGTTGGTGGCCTCCGACGGCGGCATCTTCGACTTCGGAACGGCCGCGTTCCACGGCTCGGAAGGCGGCCAGCCGCTGAACAAGCCCGTCGTGGGCATGGCTGCCACTTCCCAGTAAAGGTGGAGGCCAGGGCTTCGATGCCGGTCGCCGATTCGGTCGGAAAGAAACAGCGACGCGACGAGAGGTACCAGAGGGGCCGACCGGTACGGAAGCCGTCTCCTTTACCCGCCGTCCTATCGGAGTCGCCGGCCGGACTGCTCGTCTTGGCCTGCTGCTGACCCTGCCGCTCACTGCGAGTCGGCGCCGGCACCACCAGGCCTGTAGCCTCATCAGGCGCGGTCTGGAACTGACCGACGTGGCCGGTCGCTAAGGTTACTGATCGGTAAGAACGTCAGGGTCGGCCAGCCGACCATGCGGCGAACGAGCGCCGCCACGACCTCGAGGAGCATGCAATGCCCGAAGCTGTCATCGTCGCCACTGGACGGACCCCCATCGGTCGAGCGAACAAGGGCTCCCTGGTCGACTGTCGGCCCGATGATCTGGCCGGGTTCATCGTCAAAGAAGTCCTGGCCAAGGTGCCCCAGCTCGATCCCCAGCAGGTCGAAGACGTCCTCATGGGCTCCGGGCAGCCCGGTGGCGAGGCCGGCTACAACGTCGGCCGGGTGGCCGCCATCCTGGCCGGACTCCCCGACGTCCCCGGCGTCACCGTCAACCGCTACTGCTCCTCCTCGCTGCAGACCATCCGCATGGCCGCCCACGCCATCAAGGCCGGCGAGGGCGACGTCTTCGTGGCCGCCGGCGTGGAGACGGTCAGCCGCTTCAAGTTCGGCGCCGCCGACACCGGCCCCCACAACGAGCGCTTCGCCGACGCCGAGGCCCGCACCGTCGCCCGCACCCCGGCCTTCACCGATCCGTGGGCCCCGGGCCCCGGACTGGCCGACGTCTACATCGCCATGGGCCAGACGGCCGAGAACGTGGCCGAGTCGGAGAAGGTCAGCCGGGAGGAGCAGGACGAGTTCGCCGTCCGCTCCCAGAACCTGGCCGTCGAGTCCGAGTCCAACGGCTACTTCGCCCGGGAGATCATCCCGGTGACAACGCCCGACGGCACCGTCGTGACCAAGGACGACGGCCCACGGCCGGGCACCACCTTGGAGAAACTGTCCGAGCTGAAGCCGGTCTTCCGGGAGGGCGGCACGGTCACTGCCGGGAACGCCTGCCCGCTCAACGACGGCGCCGCCGCCGTGGTGGTCATGAGCGACACCAAGGCCCGGGAACTGGGCATCACTCCCCTGGCCCGCATCGTGGCCAGCGGGGTGTCCGGGCTCAACCCCGAGATCATGGGCCTGGGCCCGATCGGGGCCATCCGCCAGACCCTCAAGCGAGCCAACATGACCATTGACGACATCGACCTGGTGGAGATCAATGAGGCCTTCGCCGCCCAGGTCGTTCCCTCGGCCAAGCACCTGGGCATCAGCTGGGACAAGCTCAATACCCACGGTGGCGCCATCGCCCTCGGTCATCCCTTCGGCATGACCGGCGCCCGCATCATGACCACGCTCCTGAACGGCCTGGAGGACTCGGGCAAGACGTTCGGCCTCGAGTCGATGTGCGTCGGTGGTGGCCAGGGCATGGCCATGATCGTCGAGCGACTCTCGTAAGCGTCGGCTTGCTGTTCGGCGGCGGCGGCTCTGCGGCGTGCGGCTCTGCGGCGGCTTGCGGCTCTGAAGCGGCTTGCGGCTCTGTGGTTGTGCGTCGAATCGGCGGCGGTTGGGCCCGTAGCCTTGGCGGCTGCGCTTATAGACGATGGCCGGTTGTTCCCCGTAGCAAAGTGATACACTCGTAGCAGAGTGATACAGCGCTTGAGGAGGACACGATGACTGCCGATAGGCCTACACGGTTCGCTTCCGATCTTCTCGAATCCGCCGCGGTGGAAGGCAAGCGTGAAAGTCGGTCGGCCAAACAGCAGCTCGACTACTGGGCCCGGGTGGGTCGCTCCGTGTCGATGCACCAGACCGCAGCTCGGCGTCGGGTCGTCGCCGCACTTGCCGGCGAATTGCCATTCGCCGATCTCACCGACGCCGAGCGCCTCGTGGCCAACGCCGATCTGGACGCTTCCATCCAGATGCAGGCCCAGTCAATGTCCTTCGGAGATCGCCTGGCTGCTGAAGGCGTGACCACCGTTGCCCTCGACGACCAAGGGGCACTGGTCGAGTACCGTCCCGACGGCTCGTCCGTGGTCCTTGTCGCGCCAGATAGCCGGGTGTGAGTCGACTCGATCTCGTCGTCGGGCCCAACGGTGCCGGAAAGTCGACGTTCGTTCGTCTAGCCATCGTCCCGAAGTGGACGGCGGCGACCTTCGTCAACGCCGACGAGATTGCCGCCCGACGCTGGCCCGACGATCCGTCGTCGCACTCCTACGAGGCGGCCAAGGTAGCGGGGGCGACACGGTCCAGATTGATCGCGCTCGGACGCCCGCTGATCGCGGAGACCGTCTTCTCGCACCCTTCGAAGCTGGATCTGATCCGCACCGCGTCAGCGGCTGGCTATTTCGTGGCCTTGCACGTTTTGATGGTGCCAGAGGATCTCTCGGTCGCCCGCGTGGCCTACCGGGTTTCCAGCGGGGGCCATGACGTGCCGGTTGACAAGATCCGTGAGCGCCACCGCCGGCTGTGGCCGATTGTCGCCGCCGCCGTCCCGATGGCGGGCTCGGCCACCTTCTGGGACAACTCGCATCACGATGGCCCTCGGAGTGTCGCGTTGTTCAGCGACGGCCTCATAGTAGGCAGCCCCGACTGGCCGTCTTGGACCCCTTCGGCGATCACCGACTTCTGGCCGAACGACACGTGACCGAGTACGGGCATCGAGCTCATGCGTGTGGCTCGTGGGTGTGGCTCGTGGGTGTCGCTCGTGGGTGTCGAAGCTGGGTGTCGAAGCTGGGTGTCGAAGCCACAGCTTGGTTATGGTCTCACCGCGTGGCATCCCAGAAAGGAGCTCGTCGTGGAGACCATCGATCTCGGCGTGGTGCTGTATGAAGAAGACGGCCCCATCGCCCGAATCATCCTCAATTGGCCCGAACGGGCGAACGCTCAGTCGTCCGAGATGGTGCACCAGTTCGACGAGGCGCTCGAGCGAGCAAATCAGGGATACGACGTAAAGGTCCTCATCATCAAGGCCAACGGCAAAGGCTTCTGTGCCGGCCATGCCATGGGTGACGGCTTCTATCCTGAATTCGACGAGGCCCGGGATCGATGGGGAGGGGTATGGAAAGCCCAGTCCGAGCTCTTCCTCTGGCCCATCCTCCGGCTGTGGGAATTCCCGAAGCCGACCATCGCCCAGGTTCACGGGTACGCCCTCGGGGCCGGGACGTACTGGGCCCTGCTCCCTGACATCACCTTTGCCTCGGACGATGCCTATTTCCAGATGCCCCTGGTCCAGGGGCTCGGTTTTCCCGGCGGCGAGACAATGATCGAACCCTGGGTCTTCATGAACTACAAGAGGGCCTATGAGTACCTGTACACCGCTCAAACATTGACTGCACAGCAGGCACTGGAGATGGGGCTCGTCAATCGGGTGGTCCCGGCCGAGGGCCTTGACGAGGCGGTTGAATCCCTTGCTCAGACGATCGCCCAGGCTCCTCTTTCGACCCTGATGGCCACCAAGCAGCTGGTGTCCAGGGCCTGGGAGCTCATGGGCGTTCGCTCACACTGGAAAATGTCCAACGACGTCATGGCTGTCGTGGAGCATATGAAGGACGCCCGAGAGGCGAGGGAGCGCATGTTCAGCGCCGGCCAGATGCCACGGGACGCTGCCCGACATGACGAACCACCGCTACCACAGGCCGACACTCCGTCCTCTCCTGGAGCCGGCACTCCGCCCTGACCGGGGCAGGGAATTCCGCCCTGACCGGAGTGTCGGTGGCCAGCAGAATCTGCACACAGGCGGCCAGCGAATGGGACGGTGACCTCTACTCTCCGTGAGGCCTCTGGACGAGGGTCTCCCGGGCAAGCGACGCCGAGCCCCGAATCTGGCGCGTCCCGGCCACCGGCCTGAGACGCTCTTGGCCAAGGTTCTGTGGGCCTCGGTCCCTGTGTTCCGTGACAGGTATCCGGAAACGAGTTACGGTCGTACCCATGACTTGCCTCATGGTGATGGTCCGCCGTGCCCGCGATCCGCGGGCCACGGTGGGGGTGGCATCAACTCGATAGTCGTTGGGCACGCCGCGTCGTCGCAGACGCTGGCGTCGTTCCCGGTGACCTTGTTCTCGACGTCGGTGCGGGAACCGGAGCGATAACTCGCGCTCTCGTCGCGGCCGGTACACGAGTTGTTGCGATTGAGCTGCATCCACAGCGCGCCGCGTACTTGAGGAATCAGTTCGATCAACGCGACGTGACGGTCGTTCGCGCCGACGCGTCCGATCTCCGTCTCCCTCGCCGTCCCTTCAAAGTGGTGTCGAACCCACCGTTCGGGATCACCACGTCGCTCATAAAGCGGTTGGTCAGCCCCGGTAGCCGTCTGATCCGAGCGGACCTCCTCGTGCCATGGCATGCCGCGCAGCGCTGGAGCTCGCACAACGCTCCCGGCCGAGGACGCTGGGACAGTGAATTCATGGTCCATCTCGGTCGGCAGCCACCTCGATCGGCGTTTCGTCCGCCACCGCCGAACGACGTCGCTGTTCTCGTAGTTGTTCGTCGAGACCCGTCTCAACCGAGACATCCGATCCCAACAAGGAGAAAGCCATGAAACAGCATCCGTCGACACGGCTCGTTCTGATATACGGACTTCCAGCCTCGGGCAAGACGATGCTCGCTCGCCAGCTCGCCCCCAAGATTCCCGCGATCAGGTTGGATAAGGACCAGTGGACGACTCGATTGGGTCTCGATGTGTGGGACGACGAGTTCCGAGTCCGTCTCGAACGGCAGTTGTGGGCTCTTGCACAGGAGCTCGTCGCCCAAGGTCAGAGCTCTCTTGTCTTACTTCTGTCCGCCCGGAGCCGTTACACCCGGGTGCTGAAATGTACCCATGGAGCTAGAGGCCCTGACCGAAGCGATTGACGACCTCATCGCATCAGCAGCCAACCCGTCCGTCTACGCCGATGCCGAGTCGATCGATTACCTCCACCGCGAGATGGCCCGCCTGGATGCAGTGACCACTCAAGCGGTGGCCGCCTTCGACGCTTCAGGGGACTGGGCCCTCGACGGGGCAAAGTCTGCCTCTGCTTGGGTGGCCACCCGATGCCGGTTGCCCAAAGGCGAGTGCCGCCGCCGAGCACACCTCGGCCGCCAACTCAATGACTTGCCCGAGTGTAAAAAGGCCTGGTCGGCAGGCGAGATCAACGCCGCCCATGTGGGCACTATCGCTGCTTTGTCGAGAGACACCACCAAAGAGGCCCTGGCACGAGATGAGGCCATCCTGGTCGACCAGGCCAAATCCCTGCGCTTTAACCAATTCATCCAGGCGACTGCCTACTGGGAACAATACGCCGACCCCGACGGCACGGACGATGCATCCGAGAAGCGTAGAAGCCGTAGGGACGTTTACCTGACCTCCAGCTTCAACGGCACGTACCTCGGCAAGATGACCTTGGACGAGATCTCTGGCGCCATCGTCTCGGGCGAGCTCGCCCGTTTGGAGAAAGAACTCTTCGAAGCCGACTGGAAAGAGGCCACCGAGTCCCTGGGCCGAGAGCCCACGATCTCTGACCTGTCGCGCACCTCGGCCCAGCGCCGCGCCGATGCCCTCGTCGAGATGGCCACGCGATCAAAGACGGCTCCTCTGAACGGACACCGGCCCGCTCCCCTCTTTTCGGTGCTCGTTGACTACGAGACCATGCACGGGAGGATCTGTCAGCTGGCCGAAGGCATCGTCGTCTCACCGGGATCCCTACTCAGCTGGCTCGATGAGGCCTATCTGGAGCGGGCTGTGTTCAGCCCGGGAGGAAGGGTCGAAGTCTCAGCCACGACCAGATTGTTCAGTGGAGCCACGAGGAGGGCGGTCGAGCTACGGGACCGAGAGTGCACCCACCCATACTGCGACATACCGGCCCACGACTGCCAGGTCGACCACATCATCCCCTACGCCCAGAATGGCCCCACCACCCAGGAAAACGGCAGGCTTCTCTGCGGATTCCATAATCGTCTGCGGAACCAGCGGCCGCCGCCATCCGCATAGGGCGTCGCCTTGATAGGTACCCCGCTGTCGGGATCTCGGTCGCAGCAGGTCAGCTTTTTTTACGAATTCCAGCAGCCTTCGGAACCTTACGCGAAGTAGGCAGGAATCGTTGCCGTAACGCGCCCGTCGACGGCTGCGTCGACGGCGATCCACGCCATGGCCAGCGCTTCGTCGCGCCGTGGTGGAGTAAGTGGGGCAATCGTCACCATCGGCCATCGGTGGCCTGCAACGACGCCGAGATTCCTCGCTGGATTCCTGATCGATGCCAACGATCGGCCGCCAAGGGCAGTCCTTGTTGGGGGCCCTTGAACCCCTTTCATGGAGGCGGGTGTAGGGCCATGTCGCTCTTGGGCCGTGCAGCCTGGTTTGATTAGGGGATGACCAGGCTGGCGCGGGACCGTGATACCCACCTCACCGAAGGTGAGATTGCAGCCGAGGCACTTCGGTGCTTCGACCAGACCATGACCGCGCCCAGCATCCGCCAGCTGGCCACGGTGCTCAAGGTCACCCCCTCGGCCATCTACCACCACTATTCCTCCCGGGCGGCGATCGTCCAGGCAGCAGTCAACCTGGTCTGGGGAGAGGCGACCGCCCAGCTACTGGAGCTGATACCAGACCCATTCACAGCCGACCCGATCGAGGTCCTGGTCTCCTCGGCCCTGGCCACCAGGCGTGCGTTTGGGAACCATCATCGGATTGCGCCGTTCATGGCGGCCACCCCCAAGGCCGACGAACCCCTCGTAGCCATCGTGGCCCTCATGGCCAGCGTCTTTGAGCGCCTCGGGTTGGACGCCGACGAAGCTGCAGCCTCGTTCCACTCCTATGCGTCGTTCACCATCGGGTCAACCCTGTTCGCCGCCACCCGTCGTATCACCATGGAAGCGGCCGAAGCCGAGGACTCATCAGGTGCCCCCGCTCGGCGGCCTCGATCCAACAGCACCCTTACGTCCGCCGGAGTCACTTCCACCGGCGCATCGAGCAACGGGATCCATCATGCCCTCGACCAGATGATGGACCTTTCGATCACCGACCCGGCGCGAGATGAAGAGCTCTTCGTCGAGGGACTGCGCCGTCTGATAGCCGGATTTGCGCCAGCAGACCGGCATTGAATCCGTAACCAGCTCACGGTTGCAGCGGTGCGATGCCTACGCCGCCGATGTCTCTGAGCGTGTCGAGGGGGCTCGGCCACTCCGATCCAGGCCCACGGGACCAGTCGGCGCATGACCGACAATCACTGCCAGATTTTGCGGAGCTACTGTGGCCGTCGTGCCCGATATCCGTCGGCGAGGGACCCCGGACCACCGGGGCAGGGTGGCCGTCGTCACCGGCGCCTCCTCGGGACTCGGTCGGCGGCTGGCGGCAGACCTGGCCAGGTCCGGTGCCGTGGTCGTGGCCGTGGCCCGTCGCGAGGAACGGTTGCGTGCCCTCACCGAAGAGATGCGCGAGACCGCTCCGGGATCGAGCTACCGGGTCTGCGACCTGGCCGATGTCAATGCCTTCGTCCACCTCCTGGAGCAGGTGGAAGAGGAGCACGCCCGGATCGACATCCTGTTGAATATCGCCGGTGTCGGCGGGGTCATCCGCACCCGGCCGGCCACGACCGAGTCCATCCGAGCGGTGCTGGAAGTGAACTTCATTGCCCCTTATGCGGGCATGTTGACCGTGCTGCCCGGCATGCGGCGGCGCCGCTTCGGGTCGATCGTGAACATGAGCTCCGACGATGGGCGTGCTCCTGGCGCGGGAGCCGGGGACTACGCCGCCTCCAAGATGGCGCTGTCGGCGGCAACCGAGAGCCTCTCGTACGAGGCCCGTCCCGACGGGGTCTACCTTCACGTCGCCTACCCCGGGTGGGTCCCCACCGAGATGGGGCTCACCGCCGTGCGCGACGGCGGCCTCCGGATGCCGCCACGGTCCGTCCGGAGGACCGAGGAGCAGGTGTCGTCACTCGTGCTGCGCCGGCTGGATGACCCCAGGCTCGATATCAACGCGGCAGCGCTGCCGCTCGCCGCGCCCGTCCTGCGCACCATCGCCCCTCGTGCCTATCAGTGGATGCGGGCCAAGGCCTGAGACGCAGGTGAGGGCGTCAGGTGCGGGTAAGGGTGCAGGTGAGATGGATGAGCGCAGCTGCGACAGGCAAGCGCTGGTGAGATGGACGAGCGCGTTTTCAGACGGTGAGGCCGCCGTCCACCGAGAGCACGGCGCCCGTCGTGAACGGTGAGTCGTCGGAGGCCAGAAAGGCGATGGAGGCCGCCATCTGGGCCGGCGTGGCGTAGCCCATGGGCGTCATCATCTTGTACAGCTGCTTCCCGTCGGCCCCCTCAGGGAGATCGAAGGAGGCGATGATCGGGGTGTCGGTGGGCCCCGGCGCCACCGTGTTCACCCGCACCCCCTTGCTCACGTATTCGGCGGCCAGGGCCTTCGACAACATGAGCACTCCCGCCTTGGACGAGCAGTAGGCGGCGGTGTAGGCCTGGCCCATCAGGCCCGTGTTCGAGGAGATGTTGACGATGGCCCCGCCGGTTTCGATCAGGTACGGGAGCGTGGCCCGGCACATGAGGAACGGGCCGGTGAGGTTGACGGCGACGATCTCCTGCCACCGTTCCACCGGCATGTCGATGGTGTGGAAGAACCCCCCAATGCCGGCCACGTTGCACAGCACCGACGGGGCGCCGAGGTCGCCGGCCACCGCGGCTACGGCACCGTTGACCGACTCTTCGGAGGTGACGTCGCACCGGTAGGCCGCCGCTCGACCGGCCGTCTCCCTTGGTCGGCCCTCGGACAGTGCGGCGGTGATCAATCGCACCGTCTCGTCCAGGCCCTCCTCGTTGATGTCCAGGCCGGCGACGACGGCGCCCTCGGCCGCCAGGCGCTGGGCCGTGGCCCGGCCGATGCCCGAGGCCGCCCCGGTGACGATGGCCACCTTGCCGGTGAACCGGCGCCCGACGTTGGCAGCCATGGTGGCGTCGGCGGCATCGTGCTCCTCGCCGCCCCGGCCGATAGAGATGTTTTGCACCGGGCTCATGCCGGCTCACCTTTCGACGCGAATTCTTCTCGCAGTTTGTGCTTCATGACCTTCCCCGATGGATTCCGGGGCACGGCGTCGACCAACTCGAGCTGCTCGGGAATGGCCTGGCGGCGGAGACCCTGGTCGGCCAGGAACTCTTGCATGCCAATGAAATTCAGCTGTGCGTCCTCCTTCAGCGCCACCACGGCACAGGCTCGCTCGCCCGTCCTGGCGTCGGGCAACCCGATCACGGCCACGTCGGCCACGGCCGGGTGGAGGTAGAGGAGGTCCTCGACTTCCTTGGCCGAGATGTTCTCGCAATGCCGGATGATGACGTCCTTCAGGCGACCGGTGATGGTGACATATCCGTCCCCATCGACCATGCCCAGGTCGCCAGTGCGGAAGAAGCCCTCCTCATCGAAGGCATCGGCATCCAGCGAGGAGTCCATGTACCCCCGGAACACCTGGGGCCCCTTCACCCTGATCTCGCCCTCGATGCCCGGGCCGGCCACCTCGCCGGCCAGGGTCACCAGCTTCAGGGTCACGCCCGGCGTGGCCGGCCCTTCAGTCAGGGCGAGCTTCTCGTCCGAGTCGGTAGTGGAGGCCATGACCACGATGGGCGTCTCGGTCAGGCCGTAGCCCGACACGATGCCCAGGCCACCCAACTCGCGTTTCACGTCGTGGTGGAGCTGCGGGGGCTTGGGCGCACCCCCACCGGGGAACGAGCGCACCTCGGGGAAGATCGGTCCCGGGCCGTGGGCCCGCTGGGCGGCCAGGTAGGCCAGGTGGAAGGGCGTTCCCGATCCGGGCAGGGTGACGTGGTTCTCGGACAGGAACTTTGGCGTCTGGACGGGATGGAAGGCCTCGGTGACCAGCAGCATGCAGCCGGTCAGCATGGTGTTGATCAGCCAGCCGATCCCTCCGATATGGGTGAAGGGGAACACCAGGCTGGAGACGTCGTCGTCGCGGACGTCGAGGCATTCGCTCATGGCCAGGGCCGAGGCGATGACGGTGAGGTCGGTGTGCTGGGCGCCCTTTGGGTCTGCCGTGGTCCCCGATGTGTAGAAGACCCATCGGACCGGGGCCGCGGCCATGGTGGTCGGTGAGGCCGCCACCGGAGGCAGATCGGCGGGGTCGCCCTCCGGGAGGGTCCGGTCGGAGACCAGGACAGAGAGGCCGTCCCGGGCGGCGGCGATCTCCTCTGCCATGG
>DASXMT010000338.1:0-4749 GCA_036495505.1 Acidimicrobiales bacterium
CCACAGATGGCGATTGTCGTACTCGATCATGAAGCCAGTCGTCGCCGCACAGGTGACGATCATGCCGCCCCGCTTGGCGGCGAACACAGACGCGCCCATGGTCTGGCGGCCGGGGTGTTCAAAAACGATGTCCACGTCCTCGCCCACCAGGCCCCGGATGTCCTTGCCCAACCGGCGCCACTCGCCCTCGTCCTGGGTGTGCTCGTCCTTCCAGAACTTGTAGCCCGCCGCTTTGCGATCGATGACTGCTTCCACGCCCAGCTCACGCAGCAGCCTGACCTTCTTCTCGGACGAGACGACGCCCACCGGGGTGCCCCCACCATTGAGGACGTACTGCACGGCGTAGGCCCCGAGGCCGCCCGATGCGCCCCAGACAAGCACCTTGTCCCCCTGGTGCATGGCGGCACCGTTCTTGGACACGATCATCCGGTACGAGGTGGAGTTGCACAGGGCGTTGACCGCCGCCTCCTCCCACGACAGGTGCTTGGGCTTGGGCATCAGCTGGTTGGCCTTGACCACGGCCAGATCGGCCAGACCACCGAAGTTGGTCTCGAACCCCCAGATCCGCTGGTTGTCGGCGAGCATCGAATCGTCATGGGCGGACGGGTCCTGATCGTCTACATAGTTGCAGTGGACGGTGACCCGGTCGCCCGGTTTCCACTTGCGAACGGCGGAGCCGACTCGGAGGACCACACCCGAGGCATCCGAGCCGACCACGTGGTACGGGAGGGCGTGGCGGGCACCCCACGCGCCCTCCTTGCCCAGGCGGTCGAGAAACCCGAACGTGGGCAGGGGCTCGAAGATGGACGTCCAGACGGTGTTGAAGTTGATCGAGCTGGCCATCACGGCGATGTACGCCTCGTCGGGGGCGAGCTCCGGTGTGGCTACGTCGCTCACGTGGAGGGACTTGCGCGGGTCTTTGTCCTCTGATGCGACCCCCTCGAACATGTCCACCTCCTCTCGGAGGACGTGTGCGCCACGGTACATATCGGGGAGGGCGATCTCGGCGATTTCGTCGCCTGATGCCCCTGCCTCAATTGCCTCAAGAAAAGCCTGCATGGCCGATCAGGTTAGTCGTCCCCGTTGCCCTACTTCGGGGCCCGGTTGGGCTACGTCCCGGGGCCGATCTGGGCCTCAGAAGTCGCCGACTACATGGGACAACGGAGCAGCGAACGTCCAGGGTTACTCGCAGGTCAGGATCCCCTACTATGGGGTGTCTATTCAGTCAGTTGTCTCAGCCACTTGTCAGTTGTCGCCGGCCCGCAGGGGGGTCGCCGGCTGATCAGCCCTCGGAGGTCTCCAATGTCCGGTTCCGTCATCGTCGCAGGTGCTCGTACGCCGATCGGCAAGCTTTCGGGCGCTCTGGGTGGGTTTGCTGGCACGGACCTCGGTGGGTTTGCCATTGCCGCTGCCCTCGAGCGTGCCGGCGTGAAGCCTGAACAGGTCGATTATGTGTTCATGGGCCAGGTCATCCTGGCGGGGACAGGCCAGATCACCGCCCGACAGGCGGCAGCCAAGGCCGGGATTCCGATGACTGTTCCGGCCACAACCGTGAACAAGGTCTGCCTGTCTGGCCTCAACGCCATCTACCTGGCCGACCTGCTCATCAATGCCGGAGAAGCCGAGATCGTGGTGGCCGGCGGCATGGAGTCCATGACCCAGGCGCCCTACCTCCTTCCGGGGGCAAGGGCCGGGTACCGGATCGGGGACGCCTCGCTGGTCGACTCCATGATGTATGACGGCCTCTTCTGTGCTTTCGATCAGTGCGCCATGGGCTTGAGCACCGAGCGCTACAACGGCGCCGACGGCGTGTCCCGGGAACGCCAGGACGCGTTCAGCGCGGCCTCCCACGAGAAGGCTGCCGCCGCCATCAAGGACGGACGATTCGCCGACGAGATCGTGGCGGTCAGCGTTCCCCAGCGCAAGGGCGATCCCATCGTGGTCGACACCGATGAGGGGGTCCGACCCGAGACCACGGCAGAGTCCCTCGGCAAACTGCGCCCGGCGTTCTCGAAGGACGGCACCATCACGGCCGGCAACGCCTCCCAGATCTCCGACGGCGCCGCCGCGGTCATCGTGATGTCCAAGGCGAAGGCCGAAGAGCTGGGCGTGACGCCGCTGGGCGAGCTCGTCGGCTACGGCCAGGTCGCTGGTCCGGACCCCTCGCTGCTCACCCAGCCGTCCCGTGCCATCGCCCAGGCTCTGGCCAAGACAGGCACCAAGCTCGACGACGTCGACCTCTTCGAGATCAACGAGGCCTTTGCCGCCGTGGGCCTGGCCTCGGTCGACGACTTGGGCATCCCCGAAGAGAAGGTCAACGTCAACGGCGGCGCCATCGCCCTCGGCCACCCGGTCGGCATGTCCGGCACCCGGGTGGCTCTGACCGCGCTGCTGGAGCTGAAGCGTCGAGGCGGCGGCTTGGCTGCGGTCAGCCTCTGTGGTGGTGGTGGCCAAGGTGATGCCGCGCTGCTCCGTTCGCTTGCTTAAGCGCTAGGGGCAACTCCCTGGAGCACCGGGCGTACTCGTTGGCCGTTGCTGGCCCAGCTGCGAGTTCCGATGGACAGGCGCCTATTGGACAGTTGCTGATGAACAGGCGACCCTGACAGGCGACCCATTCGTCCACCATGGCAATATCGGCCAATGAGCACGCAACCAGGTGTCGACCTGCCCAAAGGGATCGGCACGCCCGCAACCCGAGCGCTGACGGCCGCCGGGTACACCTATCTTCGCCAATTGGCTGGAGTTCCGACGTCAGACCTGAAGAAGCTTCACGGAGTCGGCCCCAAAGCGTTGCGGGTGCTCCAGGAGGAGCTGGAGAAAGCTGGGATGTCGCTCGGCTGATTGGAGGATGTCGCTCGGCTGATTCCAGCATGTCGCTCGGCTGATTGGAGTCGAGTCGAGTCGAGTCGAGTCGACACAAGGGAGCCGAGGGCCCGGCAACACTGTCCGAGCAGGCGCGACGCCAATAGGGCGCGACGCCACGCCAATCAGTAAGGCGGGCTGAACACTCCCGCCAACGAGGCGGTCTCCTCGGCAACTTCTGACCACGATGCGATCGGCAGGACCAGGACGGCCAGAGAGCACGTGGCAAAGCCGTGCTCCTTCAACTGTTGGCGCCCGTCCGTGCCAGTCTCGCCGTGCGAGCCAGTCTCGCCGTCCGTGCCAATCTCGCCGGCCTCGCTCCAACCGTCAGGCGACAGCAACTCCCATGCCAGTCGGTAGATGGTCGGGTTGTGGCCCACGACCATGGCCGAGATGAGATCGTCGTCAATCTCCCGGACGTACTGCAAGATGGTCTTTGTTCCCGACTGATACAGCGATCGATAGCTCTCGACGGGCACCGGCTTGGCCATGCCCTCGACCACCAGGGCAGCGGTCTCGGCGGTGCGAGCGGCCGAGGAGGTCAACACGATCTGGGGCAGAGCGACACCGTCCAGTCCGAACACGCCGACCCCGGCGGCCAGCGGGTTACCCAGGGACAGGGCGTCGCGGCGGCCCCGGGGGGTGAGCGGCCGGTCGTAGTCACTGCCCCCTCGCCGGCCGTGTTGGGTGGCCTTGGCGTGACGCAGCAGCCAGAGGTACTTGACCGACTGAGTCTCCACCTTGTGTGGTTCAGAGGACGAGGCCGATTCGTGCGACGGCGGATGTCCAGAGGACGGGGCCATGGATCAGGCGTCGACTTCCCGCCGACCCTCGAGGGCGCGCCCCAGGGTCAGCTCATCGGCGTACTCCAAATCACCACCGACGGGGAGCCCACTGGCGATGCGGGTCACTTTCAGCCCCATCGGTTTCAACAGGCGGGCCAGGTACATCGCTGTAGTCTCACCCTCCAGATTGGGATTGGTGCACAGGATCACCTCGGTGATCCCCTCCTCTTCCACCCGGCCAAGCAGCTCGCGCACCCGGAGTTGGTCCGGTCCGATTCCCTCGATCGGATTCAGCGCCCCCTGCAAGACGTGGTAACGACCCGTGAACTCGCCGGTCTTCTCCACCGAAACGATGTCCCTTGGGTCCTCGACCACGCACACCGCAGTGACGTCGCGACGATCATCGGTGCAGATAGAGCACAGGCCGCCCTCGGCCACGTTGAAGCACCGCGTGCACAACGTGATCTTCTCCTTAACGGCGATGATCGATGCTGCCAACCGGTTGGCGTCCTCTGGTGCCACCTTCAACAGGTGGAAGGCGATCCGTTGCGCCGACTTCGGCCCCACTCCGGGTAACCGGCCCAGCTCGTCGATCAGCGACTGCAACGGCCCCGAGAAGATGGCCACTTAGGTCACCTCTTCGGCGCCGGGAAATGCCTGCAGGACTCGAGCCGTGGGCGAGTTGTCGATTCCGGCTACTTCCTCCGCTTCGTCAAAGGCTGAGAAGTCCTGGTCATCGTCATAGTCCACCGGATCGGGCCGATCGAAGGGTGTGGACGGTCCCGGTGAGCCCGACACTGCCGCCGGCGAGCCAGGTGCCGACGCCGAAGCCCTTGACAGGCTCGCTGATGGTGACTGGCTCGCTGATGGGGCCGACGTGGGAGGGCGGGGAGGGTCCGAGCCAGGCGACGAGTCCAAGCCAGGCGACGAGTTCGGGCCAGACTCGAGCGACGAGGGGGACCCGAGTGACGAGGCAGACGGAACGGAGCCGGACGGCAGAGACCCAGACGACGGAGGAGACCCAGAAGACGGAGCGGAGCCTGACGACGGAGCAGAGCCTGACGAGCGAGACCGGGCCGGCGACCCGGGCCCGGGAGACGAG
>DASXMT010000339.1:0-1575 GCA_036495505.1 Acidimicrobiales bacterium
CCTTCTACCGCCACTTCCGATCCAAGGACGAGCTCTTGCTGGTGACGCTGGAGGAGGGCAGTCGAGTGCTGGTGGAGTACCTCGAGCACCAGATGAGCACCTTCTCCGATCCCTTGGACAAGGTGGGCGCCTGGATCAACGGGGTCGTGCGCCAAGCGGTCAACCCATCGGCCGCCCGGCGGACGCTGCCCTGGACGCTCGGCGCCAGCCGGCTGGCCACTGTGTTCCCCGAGCAATTCGACAAGAACCAGGCCCGCATCATCGCGCCGCTCCATCGCGAGATCGCCAACTCTGTCAAGGACGACTCGGGCCAGTCGCCCGATCCCGCCCGCGACGCCCGGCTCATCTACGGGTACACCTTGGACACCGTTCGCTACAACCTCATCAAGGACACGGTTCCCAGCACACGTACCCTCCGGCACCTCGTCGAATTTGCCCACCGGGCCCTGGGGGCCAAGCCCAAGGACTAAACGCAGTTCCTGGCCTGGCCGTTTCTCGCCGCCGGCGGGCCTGGCCGTTTCTCGCCGCCGGCGGGCCCAGTTCGATCAGAGGCCCAGGCCCCGTCCGATGATCTCCTTCATGATCTCGGTAGTCCCGCCGTAGATCGAGGTGATGCGGGCGTCGGCATAGGCCCGAGAAATGGGGAACTCCCGCATGTACCCGTACCCGCCGTGGAGCTGCAGCCCGCGATCCGCCGTCCGCAACTGCAGTTCGGTGGACCACCACTTGGCCATGGCCGCCCTCTCGGCGGTGAGCTCGCCCCGACCGAGCTCGGCCACACAGTTGTCGATGAACGACTCGGCCACCTCGATCTGGGTGGCCAACTCGGCCAGCACGAACCTGGTGTTCTGGAACGACCCGATGGTCTGGCCGAAAGCGGTGCGCTGCCCGCAGTAGTCCAGTGTCAGGCTGAAGGCATAGCGGGCTGCAGCCACGGCCGAGACAGCAAGGGACAGCCGCTCTTGAGGAAGGTTCCGGACCAGCTGGGTGAAGCCCTCGCCCTCTTCGCCCAAGAGGTTCTCGACCGGGACGGCCACGTCGTCGAAGAAGAGCTCGGCCGTGTCCTGCGAGTGCATCCCCAGCTTTTCGAGGTTCCGACCCCGCTCGAACCCCTTCATGCCCCGTTCGAGCACCAGGAGGCTCATGCCCCGGTGGCGCTGGCCCGGATCCGTCTTCACCGCGGTCACGACCAGGTCGGCGTTGATCCCGTTGGTGATGAAGGTCTTGGACCCGTTGACAACGTAGGTGTCCCCGTGGCGGATGGCCGAGGTGGACATGGAGGCCAGGTCGCTCCCGATGCCAGGCTCCGTCATGGCGATGGCGGTGATGAGCTCGCCCGAGGCAATGCCGGGCAGCCAACGCCGTCGCTGCTCCTCGGTGCAATAGGTCAGGAAGTAGGGCAGGACGATGTCGTTGTGCAGGGCAACGCCCAGGCCCACCCCGTTGCAGCCGGACAGATGGATCTCTTCGTTGACCACGACGTTGTAGCGAAAATCGCTGACGCCGCCCCCGCCCAGCTCCTCGGGCACCTGCATGCCCAGGAGGCCCAGCTCGCCGGCCTGGGAGAACAGGGCC
>DASXMT010000340.1:0-2422 GCA_036495505.1 Acidimicrobiales bacterium
CGAGTCGAGGGTACTTCGACCCGCATTCTCTCCTGGAGATCGGCCACACACCCACTTTTAGCTCAGCCGTGACGGACACCGTCGAGGTCTACCCGACCGATGCGGATGCGGTCGCCGACGTCGAAGCCGCCGCCAATCCACGGGCCAAGTTCTGCCAGTTCCGGCTGTTGGGACCGGACCTTCAGTCGGCGCTCAATCTAACGGTCGGACTTGGTCCCGGCACCTTCGCCGGGCAGCCCGTCTTCTTGGCGCGGCGCCTCCCCAGAGTCGGCGATCACATCGCCGACGATGCCTTCAACGTGCCGTACACCTATAAGGGATCGAGTGGCGTTGTCTACAACGACATCGTCTTCGTCCAGAAGGGCCGGTCTGAGTCGGTGCTGTGGTTCTTCAACTTTCGCCACGCCACAGCAACGAGCATCCTCACCAACGTGGCCAGCGCGGCCGCCTCCCGACTCGACGCCTCTTAACGCCTCTCAACCTTTACGCGAGTAAGTAGCGGTCAAAACCAAAAGCGCCTGGCCTGTGAAAACACAGGCCAGGCAGCAGTGGAGGTGGCGGGAATCGAACCCGCGTCCTCCGGCTTCTCAGTGGGTCTTCTCCGAGCGCAGCCGGCGGTAAATTGTCGGGAGCAGCGCCGTTACCGGCAGCAACGCCGCTCCGTATCCGACTTAGTTGTCCCTAGCGGCCCGTCGGCGCAGCTGCGTAGGTAAGTTCCACTTGATGTCGCCCGGTTCCGGCCCGTGGAACTGAGACCGGTCGGACGTCGCTGTTTCTAGGCAGCGAGCGCGAGCTGAGGCTCGGCGTTTATTTTTGGTTCCGGCTCTTTAACGTGGCTCCGGAGACCACGGCTCGCTTCTCCCACATCGACGACCAGAGTCGAAGCCTGTCACCCCCTGGGTTGTTCATCGACCACGTACGCGGCCGAAGGGACTTTCAGCCTACCGGGCCGGCTGCCTCGTCGATACCGTCCCACGCCTGCGGCCACCGAACGGCAGTCGAGCTGTCTACCGCTGGCGCTCGGAGCCCTTGACGGCAGCTCTCGCCTCCCGTGCCGCCTCCCGGCTGGCATCACGGGCGGCGATGGCGTGGCGCTTGTCGTACTGGCGCCGCCCCTTGGCCAGGGCCAGCTCGACCTTGGCCCGCCCGTCCTTGAAGTAAATGGAGAGCGGCACCATGGTCAAGGACTGTTGCTGGCTCCGTCCCATCCATTCGTCGATCTGACGGCGGTGCAACAGGAGCTTGCGTCGCCGGTCGGGGTCGTGGGCACCGAACCCGTTGGCCTGGGCGTACGGGGGGACATGGACCCCGAACAACCACACCTCGCCGTCAATGACGCGGGCGTAGGAGTCCTGCAGTGCGATTCGACCACCACGGAGGGACTTCACCTCCGATCCTTGCAGCACGATCCCGCACTCGACCGTGTCGATGATCTCGTAGTCGTGTCGGGCGCGCCGATTGGAGGCCACCGGCCGGCCCGGATCTCGCCCATCCGGGTGCCCCTTGCTGGTGGCCGAGGATCGTTTCGGCGATGTGGTCTTTGCTGCCATCACCTGCGACGGTAGTCGCCGTGGCATGGGCGGGCGGCAGTCGGGATGGGCGGGCGGCAGTCCTGGCCGGCCACAGCCAGCCCGAGTCGGCCACAGCCCTGGCCCGTCGCACCATCCAGGTAGCGTGAGCGCCACGATGCTGTACCTCGACGAACCGGAATATCACCAGATCATCGCCCACTGCCTGGGCGGCCTTCCCGACGAGGCGTGCGGCCTTCTCGGTGGTGAACCGGACTCGGGCCGGGTAGTCAGCTGCTACCCGACCAGGAACCTTGCCGCCTCGGCCAAGCTCTACACCGTCGATCCCAAGGAGCATCTGCGGGCGGATCGGGACGCGGAGGCGGCCGGATTCTCCATCATCGGGGTCTTTCACTCCCACACCCACACCGACGCCTACCCGTCGCCCACTGACGTGGCCCAGGCTCCTGATCCCACCTGGCACTACGTGCTGGTGTCCCTCCGGGACATCGATCCCGTCCTGCGGAGCTACCGGATCATGGACGGGGGGATCGAAGAGGAGCCGGTGATCCTCCGATCCCGGTAGAATCCTCACCCAAGTAGTCAGCAATTGCCATCGAGGTTTCACCCCGCAGGAAGAACCAGGAGGGCTCCGTGCCTGTTGCAGTGCACCTACCGACCGTGCTCCGGTCCCAGGCCGGAGGGGCCAAGACAGTCTCAGTCGACGGAAAGACGATCGGCGAGGCCCTCAATTCCTTGGTCGCCGAGTTCCCGGGTCTCTCCGGCCAAGTGGTGAACGATGACGGGACATTGCACAAGTTCGTGAACGTGTACCTGAACGACGACGATGTCCGATACCTCGAGGTCTTGGACACCCCGGTGGCCGAGACCGACGAGATCTCCATTCTTCCTGC
>DASXMT010000341.1:0-1831 GCA_036495505.1 Acidimicrobiales bacterium
CTCCATCACGGCCGCCCCCGCCAGAACGAACACCGAGGGGCCGGCCGGGCGCATCACCACCGTCGGACTGGCAGTGCTCTGCGTGGCCGTGGCCGTCGGGTCGGTCGTCACCGTGTACCGAATCGGCGAATCCGGAGCCCGAGCCGCATGGGACGGCCACTTCACCCCACAAGCCAACCCAACCCCAAACCAACAACACGACGGCACCGGATAATGTGGTAATTGACCGCTGCTGATTCTGTTGATGATCATTCTTCTGCCTTGCGTGCGCACCCACCGTTCACCGGCCAGGCAGCCTCGAATCCTGAGAATTGACTGGAAGCTGACTGAAAACTTCCTGACCTTCTCGGGAGTTCCGTTGACACATCGCGTCGGACCCATAGCATGCTGTTCAGGGAACGCAATCCCGCGTTCCCCTCTCCCCATGGACTCGACTATGTGCAGAAGTTCCCGGTCCCGACAAGTTTCGACCGGCGTCGCTATGTGGGCGGTGAGACCGCAACACCAGCGGAAGATTGTTACTCATGCCGGAGGAGACGGTAACCCTCTCGTGGGCGCCCGCCACTGCTGGTTCGCGAGCAGGGCGGAGTCGCCGACAGGAACTGAGGTCGGCGATGTGCAGGGGAATGAAGGGGATTGATGGAGGCGGTTAACGGTTCCGGTGACGGGTCTGCGAGCGGCATCCGCAGTGCGGTGGCCACCACGCTATCCGGCCCACTGATCGACAGTGCACCTGCCGTGGGACCCGTGACGCTCTTCCGTCGTTTCTGGCCGTATACCAGGCCGTTCCGGGGTCGGTTGTGGATCACTGTGTTGTTGGTCGCGGTCGGCCCGATACTGGACACTGCGGGCATCTGGATGTTCAAGGTATTCGTCGATGACGTGGTGACCCCCGGAAATTTCCGGCTCTTCGCCGTGGTCGCCGCCGGGTATGTGGGGATCACCCTGGCCGCCGGGGTGGTCTCGTTCACTGATGATTACCTGTCGACGTGGATTTCCGAGCGGTTCGTTCTCGATCTCCGCACAGACCTCTTCGCTCATTTGCATCGTTTGTCGGTGAGCTTCTTCGAACGTCACCCGCTTGGCGACGTGTTGTCCCGGCTGACCGGCGACATCGCCACCATCGAAGAGGCCATGGTCTCCGGCCTGGTCTCCTGGCTGTCGTATGCGTTCACGATCATGCTCTACGCCGGAGCGCTGCTGTATCTCAACTGGCAACTCGCGCTGGCAGCCCTGGCCACCGCGCCGTTGTTCCTCATCGTCACCCGATCCTTCTCCGATCGGATCAAGACCGCGTCCCGCGAACGACGCCGCCGCGTCGGCTCGATCACCACCGTCGCCGAAGAAAGCTTCACCAACGCCGCCCTGGTCCAAGCCTATGACCAGCAGGCCGCCGAGACCGAACGCTTTCACCGGGAGAACCTGGGCAGCTTCCGAGCCCAGATGCGCACCACCCGGCTACGGGCACTGTTCAGCCCCCTGATCGACCTCCTCGAAGCCTTCGGAGTCCTCCTGGTGGCCGGGCTGGGCTTGTGGGAGCTTTCCCAGCACCGGATCACCATCGGCGGCCTTCTCGTGTTCGTCGTCTACCTCACCCAGCTCTACAGCCCGATCCGAGGCGCAGGCCGGTTGTCCAACTCCGTCTACGCGGCCACCGCCAGCGCCGAACGCATCATCGAACTCCAAGACCAGAACCCGCTCGTGGGCGAACCCGCGCGACCGCACCGGATCGACCGGGCCACCGGCATCCTCGACATCCACGACATCAGCTTCACCTACCCCGGCGCCGCCCAACCCGCCCTGTCCAAGATCAGCCTCACCATCGGACAAG
>DASXMT010000342.1:0-2283 GCA_036495505.1 Acidimicrobiales bacterium
ACGTACTCGAACGCCGCGGGTATCACGAACTCGCCTCGGAGAGCATCCCACGGTCCGATGCGCAAGCCAGGACTGCCTTCACGATGTTGTGATATCCGGTGCAACGACAGAGATTGCCCTCGAGGCCTTCTCGAATTCCACGTTCGTCGAGTTGGTCCTCTTCGTCGAGGAGTGACACCGCCGCCATGACCATTCCCGGCGTACAGTACCCACACTGGAGGGCGTGATTCTGGCGAAACGCCTCCTGAACCGGGTGCAACGTACCGTCGGGGGCGGCCAGCCCCTCTATCGTCACAATGTCGGTCTCGTCGGCCTGAGCGGCAAGAAGCGTGCACGACTTCACCGACTCACCATTGAGCAGCACGGTACAGGCGCCGCACGAACTCGTGTCGCAACCGATGTTGGTACCCGTGAGGCCGAGGGTCTCCCGGAGGTACTGCACAAGCAAGTGTCTCGGCTCGACCTCGTCGCTATATGTCTCGCCGTTGATCTGCAATGAGATCATGACCACTGGCAACCCTCCCCGACTCCCTGTTCGCTCACCATCAGAACCTCATCCTAGATTCCCGGGAAAGAAGTCGACCGGGCCTGACCGGCGACTTGTTGGGTCAGCAAGGAGGGGCGAAATACCGCAACCCGTAGTGGCTCCGACCCGGTACGGGCTCAGTTGAGCCGGACCGGCGACAGTGCTGATCAGTGCCGTGCCCAGGCAAGATGATCGAGAAATGCCGTCTGACCTGGACCACTGCCTCGGCGGACGGTCGAAGGAGAGCCCAGCCGATGAAATGGAGTCGCTCGCCGCAGCCGTCCCAACGACCGGATCGTCCCCCGCTGGAGTCTGGCCCAAACCCATGCCCTCGCCCACCAGAGTGCCCCCGACCGCGTCGATGCTGGTGTGGTTGGCTTCTATGCTCGGCCGATGACCGGAAGGAGATTGGGCGGCGAAACGCCCGCACACCGTCACCGAAGGCAGGCGCTCCCTGACCAGGGTTCTGCTGGTGGTCAAGTACCTGTATTCGGTCGCGTCTTTCCTGCACCCGTCGCCGCGAAGGTCCCAGAGATCATCTTTGTCTTCTGGGTCGTCAAGATCCTGACCACAGCCGGCGGAGAGGCCGCGTCGGACTACTTCAAGACGTTGGGGAACATCAAGGGTGGGGGCGTCGAAGTCGGCTTGTTCATCATTGCGCTCGTGGTGCAGTTCTCGACGCGCCGATACCGAGCTTTCGCCTATTGGTCCCTGGCCTTTGCCATCGCCATCTTCGGCACCGGCGTCTCGGACTTTCTCCACCTCGATGTCAAGATCCCCTACGCGGGGACCACTCTCTTATGGGCCATCGTGCTGATCGCGGTCTTTTGGATCTGGCACCACAACGAGGGAACGCTATCCATCCACAGCATCACCACCCAGCGTCGTGAGGCCTATTACTGGGCGACCGTGTTCGCCACCTTCGCCCTCGGGACTGCACTCGGGGACTTCACGGCGACCTCGCTCGGTCTCGGCTACTTGGCCTCGGGCATCCTCTTCGGCGTGGTCATCTTGATCCCGGCCCTGGCCTGGTGGAAGTTCGGTCTCAACGGTATCGTCGCCTTCTGGATGGCCTACGTGGTCACTCGTCCCCTCGGGGCATCGTTCGCCGACTACATCAGCAGACCGCGCAACCTCAGCGGCATCGGGTTCGGCGACGGCCCAACCGCAGTGGTCTTCGCCGTAGCCGTCTTTGTCCTTGTTGCGTACCTGGCGATCGCTCGCCCAGACATCCAACAGCCGCCTCTCGGCGGCTCTGCAGGGCGCGAGCACACCGGGGCTCCGTTGTCCGACTTCCCCGCCACGGACGGACACGTACGAGACGTGCAACAGCTCCGGAGCGATCAGCCCCCATCGGGTTGAGCCGAGTGCGCGAGACTCTGACCAGGCGACCATGGCCGACCGGGTCTCACCACGCTTCGCGTCCTGTTCTCACCACGCTTCGCATCGACTGCCACGCCGAAGCGAGGCTTCCGGGGCGTGGGAATGGACTCCGCCACGAAAAAAGAGTACAAAAGCTGATCTCTGTGGTCAGCGCCGGCGGCGTCGCGCAGCTCCTTGGCTTGGCGGCGCAGTTGGTCGAGGTTGGGGCGCTCAGGCAGCCAAGTGGACATGACATCTCCCCCTATGCCTGCGGTCAGCGGCTCAGGCCGAGGAAGAGCCCACAGCCGTGGGACCCGTATTCGGAGGTGGACTCAGTCCTTTCCGCGGACCCGGCGGCGTCCTCCTGTCGCCACCCCGAATCGTAGCCGCTCCAT
>DASXMT010000343.1:0-10790 GCA_036495505.1 Acidimicrobiales bacterium
TTGGCCCTCGGCGTCCAGCCATTCGACGCCGATGGCGCGTCCGTTCTGGATCAGTATCCGGTTGACGAACGAGTCGGGGCGGATCTCGGCCCTGCCGGTGAGCAGGGCTCGGCGCAAGGGTGAGACGGGGTCGCCCTTGGCGTGGATGGGGCATCCGAAAAAGGAGCAGAAGCCACAGTTGTTGCACGCCGGCCGGCCGTCATAGGGCACCGAGTTGGCCCCGGTGGGCCCCGGGTAGGGGTGGTAGCCCAGCCGCTCCGCTGCAGCCACGGTGAGCAGCGAGCCGTACATGGGCGCCCCCGGCGGCATGGGATAAGGGCCCGAGCGGTCGGCGGCGAAGGGGTTGGCGTCGGCTTGACCGGCCACGCCCACGAGCCGCTCGGCCTCGGCGTAGAACGGTTCGAGGTCGTCGTAACCGACGGGCCAATCAGCCACCGCGGCCCCGTCGACCGGGCCGAGAAGCGAGCGGAGGCGGAAGTCGTCTTCCCGGAACCGGGGTAGCTTGCCGTCGGCGTGCACCCCGCCGCCGCCCACGGTGGCCGGGAGGTTGTTCACGTCGCCGACATGGACCCGGTCGCCCCCCTCCTCGCTGGGCCGGAACGTGCGCGGATCGAGCCACGGGTCCGGACCGAGAAAGTGGCGCACCATGAATTTGAGCTCGTCGTTGGAGTAGTCGGTGATGAGGTTGTACGGAGGCTCCAGCTCGATGAGACGGTTCCGGCCCCGCTCGAAGACGACCACCGAGCGGCCGCCCGCCGTGAGGACGTCAGCCGCGGTCGACCCGCCGGGCCCCGAGCCGACGATGATGACGTCGAAGTCCCTAGTCACGCTGGCTGACCTCTGCATCGGTGTAGCCCCGCGGCTGCACGTCACCGGCGAATTCGATGTTCTTCCACCCGACCTCGCCCTGGTTGCCGCCGTACTCGGGCGCCCCGTACATGCCCTGGCAGGCGTGGGCATAGAGCATGGCGGTGAAGACCTTGTTGGCCCGGAGGCGCTCATCCTGTTCGGCGGACGATACCGAGGCGAAGTCGGTCCCCAACGCATTCAGCCCGTTGCGGTACCCCTCCTGGAAGCCTTCGACGGGACCCAGCCGCTCGCGCTCAGGCACGCCGAGCGACCCCTCAATGCGGGTTCGCCAGGCCAGTTCCTCGAGCGGGGTGAGGCGGTGGAACGAGGCAAAGCTGGGCGTTCCCCCGAATCGGCCAGAGAAGGGACCGCCGGCCCAGATCAACGGGGGATCGCTGGCAAAGGCACCCAGCAGGCCGTCGATGTAGTCGACGACGCGGGCTTCGTGTGCACCGGGTTGGTCATCGGTGGGGATCAGCCGGGCGCACGCGGCGTCGATGGCGGCGTACTCCGAATCGGTGAAGAAGCGGGGCATGAGCGACTCTAACCCGCCTGCCGTGAAGATAAAACTGATGGTCCCATTGTTCCCGACACGGCTCCTCCGGCGATTCGGCTCAGGATGCCCCATCTCGGATCCACTGCAATCCGCCGAGCAGGTGGGACAGGAAGTCCGTGCTCTCCCACGCCGTTGGGAAGTGCCCGAGTGCGGTGTAGAAGGTCCTACCCCGGTCCTCGGTATGGCACCAGGACAGGGGGAATCCGTCCACCGGCAGGTGGGCGCCGGGAACCGTCATGTCCAATGGCGCGGGGTCGATCCGCAAGAGGACCTCGAGCTCGGATCGGAGTCCTTCGAACAGGTAGATCTCGTCATGCCAGGACCATGGCTCGGGGAGATGCAGGGTTGACGGGTGGGTGGGGTCCATCACCTCGATCTCGAACGACTGGGTCCAGGGATGGCCGGCGAATCGGCCGCCGAGGATGGTGCCGTAGTCGTCCCAGCCATGACAGGCGTCGGTGGCTGCGTGCACCCCGAGCACACCGAGGTCGCCGCGCCGCCACGACTCGGAAATTGCTGTCCGTTGGGCAGGACTGAACGGCGTCTCCCCGATGGTGAACAGGGCGAGTGCGCCGCCGGCGGCGAGTTGGTCCACAGTCAGGTTGGCGACACTGGTTATGACGATCGGCTCCAGACCGGACATGGTCCCCACCTCGGCCAGGGCCGCGGCGGCCTGGGGAAGGACCCCGTGGACTCCGGCGGGACCCTCGCGGTACGGGGCCACCTCGGTGATGATGAGAAGGGGTGGCCGAGCCACTGGGCTCATCCCGGGAGCTCGATAACGCTCAGGGCGCGGCGCACCGACGTGCTGACGAACTCGCGCTCGCGCAGCCCGGACGTCCAGGCGATCACGCTGGTGACCCACACCATCTCGATGACGTCAGCCACCTTTTCCTGCGATGCCGAGGGTGGGCCTCCGGCCATCACGAAGGCCAGGGTGGCTTTGAGGCCGTCCTCGAACCCGGCCAGCAACGGCGAGATGGAGGGCTGTCCCGAGGTCCAGGCCCGGACCATGGCCTTGGCCAGCTCGGGAGAGTCCATGACCCCCTCGGTGCACTCCCGGAGGGCCAGGAGGACCCGGGACCTGGGGGTGCGCGCCCGGCGCATCGTGGTCTCGCGGATCTTGGCGTACTCGATCTTGGAGGTCTCGACGAGCGAGGCCAGAAGCAGATGCTCCTTCGAGGGGAAGTACTTGTAGATGGTGCGGGACGAGACCCCGGTGGCATCGACCAGATCGCTGATGCGCCACCCATCGAGCCCATGGCGGCTGGTGAGGTCGATCACCGTCTCATGGATCTCCTCCAGCTGTTCAGCGCTCAGTGGGGCAGCGGGCACGGCACGACTGCGGCAGCCCGGCCGCGCCTCTCTTGGATCGACTGGGCACGACGCATGGCGACGTTCTTACCAGTCTGCGGGTGTCGCCGTTGCCACCGGCGAAGACGAGGCCTCCGCCAACGCATTCGAGCGGGAGCCGGGAGCTACAGTTTCAGGCACGCGGAAGGGACTCATGGTGACCGACGAACCCGAGAAGACAGAAGAAGAGACACTGCGGGAGGCCGCGGCGCTGCTCGGACCGGGATCAGTCGGTGAAGTGGTGCGGAACTTCAAGAAGTCCCTCAAGGCCCGAAACTATGGCGACGCCACCGCGTATCTAGACGACAACCTTGCCGACCTCGACCTCACGGGACTCGACCTGACGTTCCTGGACGAGCCCGGGTGGGGTATGTCGGGCCGACCCCGGGTCGTTGGTCCGGACTCCGAGATCGTCCTCTATATACGGTCGGCAAAGGGTGCTCTGCAGCGAGTCGACAAGTCAAAGCCGGTCGAGGCGTTCCCGTTTACGGTTCGTCGTGCCCCAGAGGGGATGCGGATCAGCCAGATCGGCGCCGGCGACTGGCTGGCGCAGCGGCTTGGGTACTGACGGGCGACGGTCCGAGCTGAGAGCGAGCCTGCCGCGCGACGGTGGAGCACTCGCTATTGGTCTAGCCGGTCACCCTGGATAACAAGGAAATCGACGTGTCATCCAGGTACTGTTTCTGGAACGTCCGAAGGGGGTCGCCATGACCGATACCACAGCGGGCAGTCGCCCTCTGTCGCCGAAGCCATCGTCGGGACCCATTGCGCCGGTGTCCGCAGCGCAGGCGCCTACGACCGTCGACCTCGACGTGGCTGTCCCGGTCGTGCTGGATGTCGGCTGGACGATGGCGGTTCTGTTCGGCTTCATTCGGGACAACCCGGACCAGGGGGACCAGCTTCCAACCGAGAATGAGCTCAGCGAGCTTGATCGGGTCTCGGTCGAAGTCGCTCGCCTGCACAGCCTCCTCACGCGACTGGCGGCGACCCTTCCGGCGAGTGACCCGGTGCTCGACCCAAGCGTCAGTGACCTCGAGGCCGCCTGGGCCAAGCCGGAGGGGGGCCTCACCCCCAAGCACGCCCTTCAGGCCGTGTTGCGGGACCGCAATCTGGCGTACCTGCGGACATTTGCCGGAATCGATCACAGCTTGACCCTCGCCTACCAAGTTGGTCGCTCTCTGCGCGATACGGCGAATCCACCGGTCAGGGGTGAACGGACCAACGCTGACATCCTGGCCGCTCTCGAGGCGCAGCTCCGTCGGGCGAGAATCGCCAAGCTCCAGGAATGGCTGGCCACCCTTGCACCGCACTTGAGCGATGCACCGGCTGTCGTCGTGGCGGCGTCGATCGGTCGATGGAGCGACTTTGGGTACACGGTCTTCGACGACAATGCTCCTGGAGCACTCAAAGGGAGCAACGCCAGCGCGAAAGAGGCACTGGCTCCAACGTTCACTCATTTCCTGCTCGACCAGGGTGATGTCTGGCGGAACCTGCTCGTGGGTGCCGAGTCAACCTCCGGTCTTCTGACTCCCGAAGCGTACGTCGCCGCCGGGGAGGCGGCACTCAGCCGCACGGTCCGGATCGTAAAGCGGGTGATCCTCCACTACTGGGTGGCGCTCGTGGTCCTGGCGGTGGCGTTGGCCGCCATCTTGTACCTCGCCGCCCGCTATATGGGTGGAGCGGCCAAGGTGTGGACCCAGATCGCAGCCATTGCAGCTGCATTAGGCGTCACCGCCAAGGGCATCGGCACGTCCGTGGCCCATCTCTCCGAGGCAGCGGAACGGCCGATCTATCGGAAAGAGGAGCTTGATGCCATGGCCTGGGCGATCACCACTCTTCCTCCTGTGAAGGTAAACAATGGCGGCGTGCGCGCACTCCGGAGGAGTGGCATCGAGCGCTCAGCCCCACTGGGTCACGTCTGAGGTTGCCCGGTCCCCTCCGCCTGCGATCCCTCACTTCGCCTTCGAATCCAAAGCGGACAGGGAGCGTTGGCGCGTCCACGTGCCCAACACGATCAGGGTCTTGGTGCCCGTCACCCGGCCGCTGCGGCGTAGCTGCTCGATGACCTGACCGAGCCGCTTGACGTCGGGCACCCGAATCCACACCAGGGCATCGGGGTCACCGGCGGTGGTGAACACGGCCTGCACTTCGGGAAGGCGGATGGCGGCGCTGCGAATTTCTCCCATGTCCGCCGTCCCCGCGAAACGGACCTCGGTGAAGGCCTGGATGTGACGACCCAACTTGGCATGGTCGAGGACCACCGTGTATCCGGTAATGACCCCGGCACCCTCGAGCCTGTCGATCCGACGCTTCACCGCGGAGGTGGACAGGGCGACCCGCTCGGCGATGTCGCCCATCGTCCGCCGGGCGTTCTCTTCCAGTAGGGCCAGGATCTCGTGGTCGGTCCTGTCCAATTCTGCTTCTGCCATGTGGTCAATTCCTTTGCGTTGACGATGCTCTAATGGCGATTCTATTGCGTCATTGGAGCAAAATAGAGATCTTCTGCACCAGATGTTCCGCCTGGGCATTTCAATTGAGTCGTGAACCAATCTCGTAGGCGCCTTGAGGACACAGAGCAGTTGACCCTGTGTCACGACCGGGCGAGCGGGTTGCGAGCGGTGATCGCGGTGGACGACACCACCTTGGGGCCGGGGCTCGGTGGGGTGCGCTGGCTGGCCTATCCCGACGAGCAGGCGGCGGAGGACGAGGCTCGTCGGCTTGCCCGGGGGATGACGCTCAAGAACGCATGTGCCGACCTCCCCTATGGCGGTGCCAAGTCGGTTCTGTTGAAGGACGACGAGCCCGTCGACACGGACGCCGGCGCCCGCCGTCAGACCCAGTTGCGGGCCTTCGGGCGGTTCGTTGACCGCCTGGGCGGCACCTACATCCCGGGCGTCGACATGGGCACGTCGGTGGCGGACCTGGCCGTGATCGGCACGGTCACCCATGAGGTTTCGTGCGACCACAAGGACCCGTCGCCCTGGACCGCCCTCGGCGTCTTCGCCGGCATCGGCGCCAGCCTCTCGTGCACGGGGACCAGCCTTGCCGGCGCCCACGTCGTCGTCCAGGGCGCCGGACACGTGGGCGCGGACCTTGCCCGGCGGTTGGCCGTGGCCGGCTGCCGTGTCTCGGTCGCCGATGTCGACCCGGTCCGAGCTCACGCCGTGGCGCGAGATGTTGGCTGCCGGGTGCTCGCCCCAGAGGCTGCAGTGACCGCGGCGTGCGACGTGCTGGCGCCCTGTGCCACGGCAAGGGTGATCGATCGGTCCATCGTCGACTCCCTGCAGTGCCGCATCGTGGCTGGTGGCGCAAACGATGTGCTGGCCACCGACGACGTGGCGGCCATGCTGGCTCAGCGAGGCATCGTTTATGTCCCCGACTTCGTGATCAATGCCGGGGGCGTCATCCAGATCCATGCCGTGCGTTCGGCATGGGGCCCCGACAAGCTCGAGGGCTCGTTGCTCGCCATCGGGGATCGGGTGGCGAGAATCGTCAGCGAGGCCGAACGCAGTGGGCAGACCCCGGTGGCCGTGGCCGAGGACATGGCGTCGCACCGACTCGGGCGCCCGATCGGGCTGCTCACTTGAACCGATGAGAACCACCCCGCGGTACCACAGGGTCGCGGTGGGCGGGGGCGATTCGGGCGTGGACCAGGCGCGGCGCGCCGAGGTGACCCTCGACGACGTCTACGGAGTCGGTGGTGGCCGTGTCCTCATATCGGGAATCCAGGCCATCGTGCGGCTGGTGCTCGACCAACGGCGACTCGATCATGGCCGCGGGTTCGATACGGCTGCCTTTGTGAGCGGCTACGAAGGTTCACCGCTGGCCGGCCTGGATCTCGAGTTGGGTCAGGCCCACCGGCACCTCGACGAGGAGGGTGTGGTGTTCGCCCCGGCACTCAATGAGGAACTGGCCGCCACCGCGGTTGCCGGTACCCAGCTTCTGGCCGATGTGCCCGGCCACGACCACGAGGGGGTGGTGGGGTTCTGGTACGGCAAGAACCCCGGCCTTGACCGTGCCGCTGACGCCATCCGTCATGGCAACTATTCGGGTACGGCTCCGCTCGGGGGTGCGGTGGCCCTGATCGGCGACGATCCGACCTCCAAGTCCTCCACCCTCCCCAGCTCCTCACTGTCGATGGCCCGGAGTCTGAGCGTGCCGCTGCTGTCACCGGGCTCGGTCGCCGAGGTGGTGCGCCTGGGCCTCCACGCCGTCGCCCTGTCGCGCTACTCGGGCCTGTGGGCCGGCCTGCAGATCGTGGCCGACGTGGCCGACGGGGCTGCCGTCATCGACCTCGACTCGGCGTGGCCGGAGATACCCACCCCCGACAGAACGCGGGTCGCCCATATACCGTTGCTGGTCGGCCCACGCGCTCTCGAGGCCGAAGCGGACCTCTTCGATATCCGGCTTCCGCGGGCCCTCGAGTACGCCCGGCTGGCGTCGCTCAACGCCGTCACCATCGACTCGCCTCGGGCTCGCCTCGGCATCGTGGCCAGCGGGTACGCCTACAGCACCACTCTGCGAGCGCTCCAAGACATGGGTCTGGACGTCGAGGCCTGTGCCCAGCTCGGGCTGCGACTCATCAGAATCTCCATGCCCTGGCCCCTGGACGGCACCGAGGTCCGTCGGCTGACGGCCGGGCTGGAAGAGGTGATGGTGATCGAGGACAAGGCGGCGTTCATCGAGTCCCAGATCAAAGAGGCGCTGTACGGCCAGGCCGAACAGCCACGCGTGGTGGGCAAGGTCGACCCCGACGGTCGCCCCCTGTTCCCGGCGACGGGCTCGGTCGACAGCGACTCGGTGGCGAGAGCGCTGGCCGGGCGTCTCACCGTCGACCGGCTTCCTGCCGCGGCCAAAGAGCGCATTGAAGCCCTCAACCGCCCGCAGCGGTTGGTGCTGCATGTGGCTGCGCCGCCGCCCCGCACGGCGGCGTTCTGCTCGGGCTGCCCGCACAACATCTCGACCCGGTCCGACGACGACCAGTTGGTCGGGCTGGGCATCGGGTGTCACATCATGGCCGGCTTCGACGCTCACGGTCGAGGCCACCAGGTTGGGATGACCCAGATGGGCGGTGAGGGCGCCCAGTGGACCGGGTTGGCACCCTTTGCCGGTGGGAGGCACTACGTCCAGAACATTGGGGACGGAACCTTCTTCCATTCCGGCTCACTGGCGGTGCGGGCGGCGGTGGCGGCTGGCGTAGACATCACCTACAAGCTCCTTTACAACGACGCTGTCGCCATGACCGGCGGCCAGAGGCCCGAAGGACAGCTGGCGGTGCCCGAGCTGACTCGGCTCTTGGCCGTCGAGGGGGTCAGGAAGGTGATCATCACTACGCCGGAGCCGCAGCGCTATCGAGGGGTGGTTCTGGATCGCATCGCCGAGGTCCGGCACCGGGACGGGCTACAGGGGGCGATGGCTGAGCTGGCCCAGGTAAGCGGGGTCACCGTGCTCATCCACGATGACCGCTGCGCGGCCGAGGAACGTCGGCTGCGTCGGCGCGGCCGGCTGCCCGAGCCGGCGAGCCGAGTCTGGATCAACCCGAGGGTGTGTGAGGGATGCGGGGACTGTGGGGAGAAGTCGAGTTGCCTGTCGGTCATCCCGGTCGAGACCGAGTTCGGGCGCAAGACCACCATCCATCAGGGATCGTGCAACCACGACCTCTCCTGTCTGGACGGGGACTGCCCTTCATTCGTCATCGTGACTCCCAAACGGCCGTCCGAACGGGGACCCAAGGAGCGGCCCCAGCCCGCCGAGCCGCCCGTCGACCTGGATGCCCGACCCCGCCGCCGTACCCCGGACGATCTCCTTGTCCGCATGCCGGGCATCGGGGGGACAGGTGTGGTCACTGCCTCCCGCATCCTGCAGATGGCAGCCCACATCGACGGTCTCTACGCCGGCGGGCTCGACCAAACCGGCCTGGCCCAAAAGGGCGGTCCGGTGATCTCCGACATCCGCATTTCCACCCGACCGATCGACGCCGCCGTCAAGGCCGGAGCCCGCTCGGTGGACCTGCTGCTTGGGCTCGACGTGCTCGGTGCGGCCACCGAGGAGAACCTGGCGGTCGCCGATCGGGGACGAACAGTGGCGGTGGTCAACACCGGCGCGGTGGCCACGGCGGCAATGGTGCGGGACCCCTCGATTCCCTTCCCCAAGGACACCGACCGCATCGACCGGGCCACCCGGGCGGCCGAAAACCTGTTCCTCGACGGCCAGTGGATCTCCGAGAGACTCTTCGGCGACCACCTACCCACCAACGTGGTCATGCTCGGTGCCGCCTACCAGCATGGCTGTCTGCCGGTCACCGCGGCCGCCATCGAAGAGGCGATCAGGCTGCACAGGAGCGGGGCCCCGGAAAACCGGGCGGCTTTCCGCTGGGGGCGGGCGGCAGTGATCGACCCCGCCGCCGTCACGGCCGCGCTGGCCCCCGCGGTCCCACCGGCGCCGGCCCCGCCGGCCTGGTTGCGACGGATCCTGGGCTCGACTCCTGCCGCCCTCGTCGATCTCTTGGAGCAGCGGGTCGCCGATCTGGCCGGATACCAGAGCGACGCCTACGCCCGGCGTTACCTTGACGAAGTGCTCGAGACCGCCCGGATCGAGAGCGAGCGGACGGGGGACCCCGCATTCCCGGTGGCGGTCGCCTTCGCCCGCGGTCTTCACAAGCTGATGGCTTACAAAGACGAGTACGAGGTGGCGCGTCTGCACCTCGACTCGACCCAGCAGGCGGCGGTCGTCGCCGAATTCGGCGAGGGAGCTACGACCAAGGTGATGCTGCACCCTCCCGTGCTCAAGTCACTGGGGCTGGCGCGCAAGATCCACCTTGGCGCAGCCGCCGGGCCGGTCTTCCGGATTCTGCGTGCCGGCCGACGCCTACGGGGTACGGCCCTCGATCCGTTCGGGCTGACCAAGATGCGCCGGACAGAACGGGCCCTGGTCGACGAGTACCGCAACCTGGTGTCCAGATCACTCGAGCAGCTGACCCCGGCGTCCGTTGACATCGTCACGGCCGTCGCCGCGTTGGCCGATGAGATCCGGGGCTACGAGGACGTAAAGCGCAGCAACATCGACCGCTTCCGTGTGCGTGCTGCTGAGCTGGTCGCCCTTCTTGGTGAGGATTCCGGAGCCGGACGGGCCACTGACTTGGGCCGAAGGCCGATCGCCGGATGATCGATCGGCTGAGTCAGCCCAGAACCCTTCCACCGCTCATCGTCCTAGCCGGGTGCCGCCGTCAGGGGGCGAATATTGCGCAGTTAGGCGTCACCACGGTGAGCGAGACGACCTGGGTCTGCCCGTACTGCGTGGTGGCCGAAACCGTGACCGACGCTGCTGTCGTGCCAACTGGCACCGTCGCCGTCGCGGCCTCCGTCGCCGTGACGGTCGCGCCGGCGTGGACGTTTGTATAGGTCGTAGGTGAGCTGGCCGGCGTCGAGGTGAACACGATCGTCTCCCTCGTGTTGACGACATTTGCAATGCTGTGTGCCGACCACGTAACTGTGCAGCCACTCGCGGTTCCGTGGACCAGGACAAGACCGGTGGCAGAATGGGTTGGCGGTGGTGGCGGAGAGGGATAGGCACTCGCTGCGGCAGCCAATCCCACCAGGCCGGCCATTCCGACGGCCCCCGATGCTGCGATCACTGCGAGTTGCCTTTTCATCTTGATGCCTCTCGTGTTGTTTTCGTGCTGCCCTGGCTCTATCTGTGGTCAGAACGCTACATGAAGTGGCGGCCGTGTGCTCGGATTTCACTACCGAGCACGCTCGGCGCAGACATGTGATCGTGGTGACTTACCACTGACACCCGAAATTGGGAGCCAAGAAAACCGTTGTCCTGGATAGAGTTCGGTCCGAATCACCATCAATTAGCTGAGAGGAACGCGACGGCGTCGCGACGTGAACGTTAACTCTGTCTGAACCTTGGTGAACTTCCTCATTCGAACCTTGTTTGAGGACATATGAGCCCTTAGCTTCCCTTTGGGCTCCGCACCGAGCAGAGCCATGGAAGGAAAGAGCCGCCCATGTCAGTGTTCGGTCGTCTT
>DASXMT010000344.1:0-2241 GCA_036495505.1 Acidimicrobiales bacterium
CCAATGCGGTTTCCGAGGGCATGGCGGCTGTCTACCATGCCAGGCCAGTCGCCGCTCAGAAATGAACCTTCTCACCCCATTGAGCGAATACTCCCGGGTCCCCCGTCAGCTCTCCCTCGTCGGACCGACTGAGGAGACGGAGGAGAATCCCAGAGGCCGGACCTCGAAGCTCGGCGTCGGCAGGAGCGCCTCCCCCTTCGGTGGTAAACGAGGCCAGGTCGACGGTCCAGTCGCCGGCGGCGTCGGTGCAGAGGATGTGGAGGGTGCCGGACAGACCCTCCGGCGGTCGCATCGGACCCATCACCGTGAGCCATTCGTCGATGGCATCGGCGGCCAGCTCGGCCTCTATCGGCTCAGGCTTCCCTGCCGCCGCTCGGGCGTCCCACGCGTGGACGGCGACCTCATTCGCCATGCGCCGGAACCAGAAGGCGGCGACGGGCTCTTGCCGGGCCCAATTGGTGGCGGGGGCGTTCGGACCTTTCTCCATGCCCACGGCATACAGCTCGTCCGCCCCGGCCTTAATCCACTCGAACAGCTCGGGGCCGCGAGGAGCGGTGCCCTCGGGCCTCGGCGTGTTCATGTCGCCGGTGGCGATCACCCGGGCCACCCACCGGTGGATCTTCCCCACGTGACGGAGCAGTGCGGTTACGTCCCAATCGGGGCACGAGGGTACGGGCGTGTCCAGTCCGGCAGAGCGGGCCGCGATCACCATGGAGCCGGCCTCTTGGGGTATGCGCGCCAGAAGTTCAGTCGGTTCGATGGGTCTGACCTCTTCTCGATCAGCAGCGGGAACGCTGCGTGGCTGTGTGCGACCTTAGGTCATTCCACAAAGGCTGACCCCGGCACAGGACGGGGGGTCATTCAGCTCAGGACGATCTCCGGTTTCGACCGGCGTACGAACCACAGTCGGGTTGCGCCGGCCAGGGCCATCGCCGCGAAGACCAGGAGCGGAAGCTGGATCAACACCGCGGCCAAGAGCCCTCCGGCGAGACCGGACACGGCCTCGGCCCCCGTTTGCAGCGATTGGTTGTTCCCCATGACCCGGCCCTGTTCCTCGTCTCCGGCCGCCAAGGAGATCATGGTGGCGCAACTGGGCATGCATACCGAAAGGCCCAATGCAGTCAGGCCCAGGGTCACCCAGAGCAGGTTGAGGATCCCGGGCAGGGGCACCACGATCATGAACAGCCCGGTGACGGCGCCCGAGGCGATGGTCATGGTGGTGGTTGAGAACCGACGGGACAAGGCGCCGACCAACCAGAGATTCGCCACCACGATGGGGACGGCGACAAAGGCGACGAAGGCCGACTCCCGTGACACCCGCAAATGGAAGGCGTCCACCAGGTACATGGGGTAGGCCCGGAAGAACCCGAAGATGGCCAGGTACAGCAAGAAATTCACCAGGTACAAAGAGCGAAGTCGCTTGTCGGTGAACACTCCGGAAAGATTGGTGAAGCTCTTCAGATAGCCGGGGCCCTCGGCACCGCTTCGGCGCGACTCGGGAAACCAGAAGAACATTGCCACCAGGGTGAGGAAGACAAGAATGCCGGCGGCGATGAAGGGCGTCTGGTACCGGAACCAACTGACCAGGTTGGGATTGGCCAGCTGTCCTCCAACCAGCGGTCCAATGACGTAGGCCATGCTGGCGCTCAGATAGACGTACCCGAACAGGCGGTTGCGGTCGACAGGAGATGCGGTGTCGGCGATGGAGCTTTGCGCGATCGAGATATTGGCCTCGGTCAGGCCCCCGAAGAACGACGCCACGCAAAGCAACCACAGACTCTGCATGTCCAACGCGGCGGCGATAAGCGCGTAGCCCACGCATCCGGCGCCGAGCGACGCCAGCAGTATCGGCCGTCGCCCGACCCGGTCGGACAGGGCCCCCAGCACCGGAGCACCGAAGAATTGCCCGGCGGGGTAGAGCGACAACAAGACGCCGAGGATGATCGTGCGCTCCGAGGTGCTCGATGACGCAGCCAGCATCCCGTTGTCGTTGTGGAGGATCATCGGCGTGAACACGGTGATCATCAGGCTGTAGCCGAAGAAGCCGACGAAGACGACCAGGTACAGAGGCAGGTTGCGCCTCACCCCCGACGTCTGTATGGGCGTCTGTTCGAGAGGTCCACCGATGGCAGCGTTCACCGGCTCACTCGATTCGGCCAAGGAAGACCGACCACACTGGCGATCCTGGTGCATCATCCCCCTGCACAAGGTCCGGATGGTACTGCAGCGCACCGGTGTCGG
>DASXMT010000345.1:0-2279 GCA_036495505.1 Acidimicrobiales bacterium
AGGACAAGAGCCTCGTGGACGTGAGCGGCCTCGACGGTGTCACCGGCTCGGTCAAGGTCTGCCACCGTGCGTGCGATCCGTCGAACCCGGTGGAGACCACGAGCGCTCAGCGTCCCATCTCGGAGGCACAGCTCCAAGAGCGCGGCCGCTCCGTCGGTCATCGGGGCTGATTCGTCCAACTGGGGACCGGGAAGCTCGGCGTTCGAACGGACCCCGCGATGAGCCGCTTGCGTTCTGGCCTCAGCCACCCGCGTGGCCACGGCTTCCGTCGGTTCCCCGGGCACGCCGCTCACCAGGTCGTCCACCGATGGCCTGTCGACTCGAATGGCCAGATCGAATCGATCGAGCAGCGGCGCCGACAGACGGCGGGCGTACCGTTCCTTGGCTCCGACCGAGCACCGGCACGCTCCGGGAAGACCGCCCTCGCCGCAGGGACACGGGTTCATGGCCGCGACCAGGAGGAATCTGGCCGGGAACGTGGCCGTTCCTCGGGCCCGGCTCACCCGGATCTGCCCCTCCTCGAGCGGCTGACGCAAGGCGTCGAGGACGATGGTCGAAAACTCCCCCATCTCGTCGAGGAAGAGCACTCCACCGTGGGCCAGGCTGATCTCACCCGGCCGCATCCACGCCGTACCCCCGCCGATCATGGAAACGGGCGAGGCACCGTGATGGGGGGCTCGGAACGGTGGTCGCTCGATGAGGCCGTCGCCGGGAAGGGGAAGCCCGGCCACCGAGTGAACGCGGCTCACCTCGAGACCCGTGGTTCGATCCAGATCGGGCAGAAGGCCCGGGAGGCGCGTGGCCAACATGGTCTTGCCCGATCCGGGCGGTCCCACCAGCAGTAGGTGATGGGCTCCCGCTGCTGCCACCTCGAGCGCCCGGCGGGCGAAGGGCTGACCGGTCACGTCGGCCAGATCACGGCGGTCATCGGAACCGCCCGGATCAGGCCGAGAGCGCTGGGCCACGGCAGGACGCGAGGGCCGCCGTGGCCAGGGCCGGCGCCCGGCCAGGCACTCGACGAGCGGACGTAGGCAGCTGGCGGCGCGCACCTCTCCGTGTTCGGGCAGCCGCGCCTCGTGCGCGCTGGCCTCGGGTACCACCAAAGTGTGGCCGCGGAGTGCCTCAGCCAACACGACCATGCCGGTGAGCCCACGTAGGGATCCGTCCAGACCCAGCTCACCGACAAAGGCCAGGCCGTCGACAGCGTCTCGATCCAGCTCTCCGGAAGCGACGAGCAGGCCGATGGCGATGGGGAGATCGAGGCCGGCGCCTCCCTTTCTGACGCCGGAGGGCGCGAGGTTAACGGTGACCCGTCGCAGAGGCCAGGTCAGCCCGCTGGACAGCAATGCCGCTCGCACCCGGTCGCGTGACTCCCGAACGGCGGCGTCAGGCAGACCGACGACAGTGAATCCGGGCAACCCGTTGGACACGTGCACCTCGACCGAGACGTGGGTCCCGTTCACCCCGACCAGGACGGCGGAGGGAATGGTGGCGATCATGACGCCTCCCATCCAGACAGTCCGATCCCGCGCCACCTCGCAGCGAAGGCAGTGTCCGGGGATCAGATCTCATTGATGGAGGGCCGAACCGGGACAATGTTCCCGGTAACAGTCGGCCGCTCGAGGCACTCACAGGACCCTACAGAGGGGGTCTGACACCGGCTCGGACCTGCCCATAGCCCGCGCCGCCACTACGAAATGGATGTGCCGGGAAGGGCGCTCTGCTGACCCGTGGACTCCCGAAACTCACGGAGCAGCGTGGTGTCATTCAGCGCCATCAGCAACGTCTTGAGCTGAGCGAACTCCTTGGGTCCGAGTTCCCTAGCCATGTCGTTCTCAATTGCCGAGACAGTGGTCCGCAATATCTCCCTGGCCGCCATCCCGCGATCGGTGAGCTCTATCCGTCGTGATCGCTTGTCTTCGGGGTCGACCCGCCGCACCAGATATCCCAGGTCCTCAAGCTCACGCAACAAATAGTTCATTGCCTGCTTGCTCATCCCGGCCTCGGCGGCAACGTCGGAGGGCCGACGGCCATTGGGTCCCGGGTAGCGCAGCACGGCGGAGTGTGCCGGGACCAAGTCGGCGAACCCAGCGGCATGCACGGCATTGAGCATCCGGTTCCGGATGGCATCGACGGGCATGCGCATCAGCGCCCCGATCAGCGGCGGATCATTGGCGATCTCGGTTTCTTTAATAAAGCCACTTTACATTCACGGGAGGGCGGCCTTCTTGTCGGTGGCCACCTTCCGGACGGCCTACTTCTTGGAGATCGCCGAGGTG
>DASXMT010000346.1:0-4541 GCA_036495505.1 Acidimicrobiales bacterium
GCCCCGCCAGATTCCCTGGACCGAGGCGATGGAGATCCTGTTGGTGGGGGACCCGATCAGCGCGGCTAAGGCTAAGGAGATCGGCCTAATCGGCCACGTCGTGCCCGACGGCGAGGCGCTGGCCACGGCCCGCTCGATCGCCGAGCGGATCGCAGCCAACGGCCCGCTCGCCGTCCAGGCAATCAAGGCCTCGGTCCTCGCCGCCGACGGCATCCCCGAGGGCGATGCCTTCGGCCCGGAGATGGCCATCGGGATGCCGGTGATGAGCAGCCATGACGCCCGGGAAGGGCCCCGAGCGTTCCTGGAGAAGCGCAGCCCCAACTTCGAAGGGCGGTAGCCGGTGGTCATGCTGGGGGAACGCGCGACAGAACGCTCGCGGAGATGCGTGGGGGAACGTTGAAGTTCGGCATCTTCTACGAGCACCAGCTGCCCCGCCCCTGGGACGAAGACGCCGAGCACCGTTTGCTGGTCGATGCGCTCGACCAGGTGGAGCTGGCCGACCGGCTGGGCATCGACTTCATGTGGGAGGTCGAGCATCACTTCCTGGAGGAGTACTCCCACTCCAGCGCGCCCGAGGTCTTCTTGGGGGCAGCCAGCCAACGGACGAGCCGGATCCGGCTGGGCCACGGGATCATCCAGCTGCCCCAGGGGTTCAATCACTCGGCGCGGGTGGCCGAGCGGGTGGCCACCCTCGATCTCGTATCCGACGGGCGGGTGGAGTTCGGTACGGGCGAGTCATCGTCCACGGCCGAGCTCGAGGGGTTCAACGTCGAGCGGGCGACCAAGCGAGAGCAGTGGTCCGAAGCGCTCGATGTGGTGACCCGCATGATGGTCGAGATCCCGTTTGCCGGCTGGCAGAGCCAGTACCTCTCGATGCCGCCGCGCAACGTCGTGCCCAAGCCGCTGCAGAAGCCCCATCTACCGCTGTGGGTGGCCTGCAGCCGGAGGGAGACGATCCATCTGGCCGCCACCAAGGGCATCGGCGCGTTGTCGTTCTCTTTCATCGAGCCGGAGGAGGCCCGGGCGTGGGTGGACGACTACTACGCCACCATCGCCTCTGAGGCGTGCGTTCCCGGCGGGTTCGCCGTGAACCCCCAGGTGGCCTGCGTTGTGCCCTTCATGTGCCACGAGGACGAGGAGACGGCTATCGAGCGAGGCCTGGACGGTGGGCACTTCTTCGGGTACTCCTTGGCTCACTACTACGTGTTCGGCCAGCACGTTCCAGCGGTGACCAACATCTGGGAAGAGTTCGGCGCCAATCGGTCGCAGTGGGGCTTCGACCGCAACGTCGGCGCCCGAACCGGCCAGCCGCTGGGGGCCCAGCGGCTCGAGGGCGGCCTCGGGGCGCTGCGAGGGGCCATCGGCACCCCGGCTCAGATCCGCGACCTGTGCCGCAGCTACGCCGATGCCGGCATCGATCAGCTGATCCTGGTCAGCCAGGCCGGCCGCAATCGGCACGAGCACATCTGTGAATCGCTCGAGCTGTTCGCCCGGGAGGTCATGCCCGAGTTTCACGAGGAGGAGGCGGACCGGGAGGCGGCCAAGGCCGAGCGGCTGGCCCCCGCAGTGGCTGCCGCGCTGGCTCGAAAGGAGCCGCCTCGGGTGGTTCCCGAGCACGTCATCCCGGCTGCTGCTCAGGTATGACGGAGCCGGGTCGCCGCGTCCTGACCCGAGTCGGGCTGCGCATCCCGGCTTCGGTTGGGTCGGCTTCGGTTGCTGCAGAGTCGATGGGTTCTGAGTCGATGGGTTCTGAGTCGGTCACCCCCAAGTCGGTTGGCCAACAGGAGCACCGGAACGGGCATGCCGCGCCGTTTGAGCACATGGCCGATATCGCCACGACGGCCGAGCGGTCGGGGTTCGACTCGATATGGGTCACCGACACGGCAGGCGAGGGGCCGGCATCGTCTGAGGATGTCACGGCATTCGAGGCCTACACGCTGCTCGGGGCACTGGCCACCCGCACCCGGACGGCCAGCCTGGGCGCGATGGTGTCCCCTATCACCGCCCGCAACCCCGCGGTGTTGGCCAAGATCGTGACCGGCGTCGACGTGCTGTCCGGAGGGCGGGCCGTTCTCGGTGTGGGCATTGGCGCGCCGGCGGCCATGATCGTCGGAAAGGACAGCGCCACCGGAGGAGACAGCGCAGCCGGAGAAGACAGCGCTGGAGGAGTGGAGCCCTCGCCTCCTCACCTGTCCATCGGCGCCCGCTTGGACAGCTTGGCCGAAGTGCTGCACATCTGCCGGGCCATGTTCATCGAGGAGGTCCCTTCGTTCGAGGGCCGGTACTACAGGATCCAAGAGGTCCAAAACCGTCCCCGACCCATCCGGGCGGAGGGGATTCCCATCCTCGTCGGTGGGGTGGAGAGGGAGAAGGGCGAGGAGGTCGGCGTGCTCGAGATGGTTGCTCGATACGGCGACGCGGTCACCCTGGCGGGCGGGGTCGAGACTGTGCGCGACGGCCTCAACATCCTGGATCGCCTGTGTGAAGAGGTCGGCCGCGACCCAGCGGCGATCAGCCGGATCAGAACAGGGAGGCTGGTGATCGCCCCGACCGCGAAGGAAGCGGGCCAACGCTTCGATCGGGTGGCCGGGTTCGAGGCATGGAACCCCGACGACCGCGCTGCGGCCACGACGGGATCGCCCGACGCCGTTGCCGATCAGGTCGGCGAACTGCTCAAGGTGGGAGTCGACGGAGTGGTGTTCACCATGGCCGACGCCGACGACCTCGAGCTGGTGGAGCTGGCCGGCACGACGCTGCGATCGGTGTTCGACTCAGCTTCGCTCGACTGAGCCGCCGTCGACGATCGACTGGGCCGTCGTCAGCAGCGCACGCAGGTCGGCCATTAGCTGTCGGCGGGCTGCATCACGATGTGCTCGGGCCGAACCCGGTACTTCAACCGCACCTCACCGGGCTGGCGCATGGGGTATTCGTCGAGGCCCAGGTACTTTTTGGCCAACGCATCAATGTGCGCGTCGGCTCCCTCTTCGGTGGGCTCGGCAACGCCTCGGACCACGACGACGTTGTAAGGGTCATCAGGATCGACCACCGATACGGCCACATGGGGGTTGCGGTCGAGGTTGGCCTGCTTGGCCCGTCCCTTGGCCGTGTTGAACAGCAGATCGTTCCCATCGATATCGATCCAGACTGGCGTGAGCTGTGGCTTGTCGTCATGGCTCACGGTGGCCACGCTGGCGATGATGGGTCGGTTGACGAGGGCGCGTGCCGCGTTGGTCAGAGTTTCTGCCATGGAGGGCTCCTTGGTTGTGGACTACATGTGGCCGATGTACCTGTTGCCGGTCAGTCATAGATCGCGTCCCGAGAAGCGGCCAGCCCCATCTGTCGATGCTGGCCTCTTCGGCCGAATCGAGAATCGACATCGAGAGTCGCACCAGGACATGTTGAGCCTAGTGGCCAGTCGACTTTGTATCGCGGCCACGAGTCTCGCCGGATGAGAGGCGGCTTCGCCGGGGGAGGGGCCGGGGGGAGCGTTGCAACCCCTGCTAGTACCGTGCGCCGATGCGGATCGGAGCCCAGGTGAGAGCGGGAAAGGGCCTCGTCCCCGCTCTCGAGCGCGGAGCAGCCATGGGGGCCGAGGTCATCCAGATCTTCACGCAGAGCCCGAGGATGTGGAAGCCGACCCAATACGGCCCCGAGGTCCTCGGCGCCTTCCGATCGGCCCGGCGTCAAGACCCAACAGTGACCGCCACCTTCTGCCACGCCACGTACCTCATCAACCTGGCTACGCCGGACCCTGAGCTGGCGGCCAGGTCCCAAGCATGTCTGGCCGCCAACCTGGCCACGGCCGCCGGCATGGGGGCCGACGGCTTGGTGTTGCACGTCGGCAGCCATCGAGGCCGGGGACTCGACACCGTCTTGCCCCAAATCGCGGCCTCGCTGATCGAGGTCCTGGACGGCCTGGAGCCCGCTACTCCGGCTGGCGACCGGTTGCCCTGCCCGATCCTGCTCGAGAACGCGGCGGGGACGGGAGACACCGTCGGTCGAACCTTCGAGGAGCTGTCTCAGGTCATAGAGGCCGCCGGGGATGACGAGCGATTGGGAGTGTGCCTGGACACCCAGCACCTCTGGGCGTCGGGCCTGCCTTTCGGGACCATCCCCGAGGCCGATGCCCTGTTGGTGACCGTCGAAAAAAGCGTCGGGCTCGATCGACTCCGTTGCCTCCACCTCAACGACTCGAAGGTGCCGTTCGGTGCGAACCGGGATCGCCACGAGAACATCGGGGAGGGCACCATCGGGCCCGAAGCCCTCGGCGCCCTGCTTGGCCACCCCGCCCTCCAAGGACTGCCGGCCATCCTCGAAGTGCCGGGGGGAGGCGACGGACCTCGAGCCGAGGACATCGAAACGGCCAAACAGGTATGGCGAGCAGGCATGGCGCTTCGCTCCACCGGGACCTCCTCGGCCGAGATCCCACACGGTGTCCGAGCCGTGTAGGGTCGTCGCCCGGCACTGTTGGGGGTTCCGTAAGCGAGAGGAGCTGGCCGTGGCCATGCGCAAAGAAACCGACAGCATGGGTGAGATCGAGG